>JAYVYM010000160.1:0-5092 GCA_043784245.1 Frankiales bacterium | reverse complement strand
CGGTCGAGCCGCGCACCGTCACGCTGTGCGGGAAGCACTGCGAGAGCGGCGACATCGTCGTTCACGACGTCCCGCTGCCCGGTGACCTGGCGCCCGGTGACCTGGTCGCGGTGCCTGCCAGCGGCGCCTACCACCGCTCGATGGCCAGCAACTACAACCATGTCGGCCGGCCGCCGGTGGTGGCGGTGCGGGCCGGCGCGAGCCGGGTGCTGGTCCGCCGCGAGACCGAGGACGACCTGCTCGCCCTGGATGTGCCGTGACCCGGCGGCTGCAGGTGCTGTTCCTGATGGCACTTCTCGGGGTGCTCGTCGTGGTCGGGCTGGTGGTGCTCTCGCTCACCGGGCCGGTGGGGCTGGCCGCGTACGCCGTCCTCGCGCTGGTGGCAGTGGGGCTCGTCGCACGCCGGGCCCGCGCTGCAGCCGTCCCGGTCGGGCGCACCTGCACGTGCTGCACCAGCACCGTCCACGACCCGGTCCAGGTGCGCTGATGGCGCGGCCCGCGCCGCTGCGCGTCGCCCTGCTCGGCTGCGGCACCGTCGGCGCGGAGGTGGTCCGGCTGCTGCACGGCAGCGCGGACGACCTCGCGGCCCGGATCGGCGCCCCGCTCGAGCTGGCCGGCATCGCCGTGCGCCGGCTGGGCAAGGCCCGCGACCTCCCCGTCGACGCAGCCTTGTTCACCACCGACGCCGCCGGGCTGGTCGCCCGCGACGATGTCGACCTGGTCGTCGAGGTGATCGGCGGCATCGAGCCGGCCCGCACCCTGCTGCTGGCCGCGCTACGTGCCGGCAAGGGCGTCGTCACGGCCAACAAGGCACTGCTCGCCGAAGATGGCGCGAGCCTGCACGACGCCGCCGCCCAGGGCGCCGCCGACCTCTACTACGAAGCCAGTGTCGCCGGGGCGATCCCGCTGCTCCGCCCGCTGCGCGAGTCCCTCGCCGGTGACGACGTACGCAAAGTCATGGGCATCGTCAACGGCACGACCAACTTCGTGCTCACCCGGATGGACGAGACCGGCGCGGGTTTTGCCGAGGCGCTGGACGAGGCCACCGCGCTCGGCTACGCCGAGGCCGACCCGACCGCCGACGTCGAGGGCTTTGACGCAGCGGCCAAGGCCGCGATCCTGGCCTCGCTGGCCTTCCACACCCGGGTGACGGCCGCCGATGTGCACCGCGAGGGCATCACCGAGGTGACCGCCGCCGACGTCGCGAGCGCGCAGGCGATGGGCTGCGTGGTCAAGCTGCTGGCGATCGCCGAGCGCGAGGGCAACGCGGTCGGCGTACGCGTGCACCCGGCGATGATCCCGCGCAGCCACCCGCTCGGCGGGGTGCGGGAGGCCTACAACGCGGTGTTCGTCGAGGCGGTCTCCGCCGGCCAGCTGATGTTCTACGGCCGGGGGGCCGGCGGCTCGCCGACCGCCAGCGCCGTGCTGGGCGACCTCGTCGCGGTCGCCCGCAACGCGCTGTCCGGTGCCCGCGGCGCAGGTGAGTCGTCCTACGCCGACCTGCGGATCAGCCCGATGGGTGAGGTGGTCACGCGCTATCACGTCAGCCTGGACGTCGCGGACAAGGCCGGCGTGCTGGCAGCGGTCGCCGGGGCCTTCGCGCGGCACGACGTGAGCATCCGCACCGTGCGCCAGGAGGGGCACGGCAGCGACGCGAGCCTGGTCGTCGTGACGCACACCGCGACCGACGCCGACCTGCAGGCGACGGTCGAGGAGTTGCGTGGGCTGGACGTCGTACGGGCCGTCGCGTCGGTGATGCGTGTGGAGGGGCAACCATGAAAGCCGCACAGCCATGACCACCGTCCAGGCGCGGCCGCTGGCCCGGGCGGGCTGGCGGGGGCTGATCGAGGAGTACCGCGAGCGGCTCGACGTGACGGCGGCGACTCCCGTCGTCACGCTGCACGAGGGCGGCACCCCGCTGGTGTACGCCTGCCACCTCTCCGAGTTGGTCGGCGCGCAGGTCTGGCTGAAGGTCGAGGGCGCCAACCCGACCGGGTCGTTCAAGGACCGCGGCATGACGATGGCGATCAGCAAGGCGGTCGAGGCGGGAAGCCGGGCCGTCATCTGCGCCAGCACCGGTAACACCAGCGCCAGCGCTGCCGCGTACGCCGCGAAGGCCGACCTGACCTGTGCCGTGCTGGTGCCCGCCGGCAAGATCGCGCTCGGCAAGCTCGCCCAGGCGCTGGTGCACGGCGCGCGGCTGCTGCAGGTCCAGGGAAACTTCGACGACTGCCTCGACCTGTGCCGCGAGCTGTCCCAGCACTACCCGGTGACCCTGGTCAACTCGGTCAACCCCGACCGGATAGAGGGCCAGAAGACGGCGGCCTTCGAGGTCTGCGACGTGCTCGGCGACGCGCCCGACATCCACTGCCTGCCGGTGGGCAACGCCGGCAACATCACGGCGTACTGGAGGGGTTACGTCGAGTACGCCGCCGACGGCGCCGCGACGAAGCGCCCGCGGATGCTGGGTTTCCAGGCAGCGGGGGCGGCCCCGATCGTGTCCGGCGTACGGGTGGCCGAGCCGCAGACCATCGCCACCGCCATCCGGATCGGCAACCCCGCCTCCTGGCAGCAGGCGCTCGCCGCACGTGATGAGTCCGGCGGCGACATCCAGGCCGTCACCGACCGGCAGATCCTGTCGGCGTACCGGCTGCTGGCAGCCAAGGAGGCGGTGTTCGTCGAGCCCGCCTCTGCTGCGAGCGTCGCCGGCCTGCTGCAGGCGCACGCCCAGGGATTGGTGCCGGCCGGTGCGAAGGTCGTCTGCACCGTCACGGGCAACGGCCTGAAGGACACCGAGTGGGCGATCGCCGGCGCGCCGAAGCCCGTCACCGTCGCCGCTGACGTCGAGGCGGCCGCGACAGCGCTAGGCCTGGCTTGAACCCCTGAATGGGCGCCGCCCTCGATCTGCTTCGTCGCCGCGGTGACTTCCGGCGTACCTACCTGGCGACGCTCGTCAGCCTCGGTGGCGACTGGTTCGCCGTCGTGCCGTTGCTCGCACTGCTGCCCAGGCTGACCGGTGGCGGCCTCGCGGGCGCGCTGGTGCTGGCCGCCGACACTGCCGTGTTCGCCCTGCTTTCGCCCTATGCCGGCACGATCGCCGACCGGGTCGACCGGCGGCGGCTCCTGGTGGGCTGTGACCTCGCCAGCGCCGGCTGCGCGCTGCTCCTGCTGCTCGTGGACAGCGCGGGCACCGCGTGGGTGGCGGTTGCCGCGATCGGCGGGGTGGCCGCCGCCAAGGCGTTCGCCCAGCCGGCGGCGCAAGCCGCGCTACCCAACCTCGTCGAGCGCGGGGAGCTGCGTACCGCGAACGTGTTGACCGGGGCCGCCTGGGGCTCGATGCTCGCCGTCGGCGCTGCCCTCGGTGGCCTCGGGGCAGCGGTGCTGGGCGTACGGGTCTGCTTCGTCGTCGATGCCGTGAGCTTCCTGATCAGTGCCGCGCTCATCGCGCGCTGCCGGCAACCGTTCCAGCAGCCCCGCGAGGCGCGCCCGCACGCGGGTTTTCGCGCCGACGTCGCCGAGGCCGTCCGGTACGCACGGAGCCAGCCCCGGGTGCTGGCCCTGCTGGCAGCCAAGCCTGGCGTCGGTTTCGCGAACGGCGCCCTGGTGCTGTTCCCGCTGCTGGCCGCCAACGTGTTCGGGGTGGGCGAGATCGGCATCGGCCTGCTGTTCGCCGCCCGCGGGCTCGGCGCGCTGCTCGGCCCGCTCGCGCTGGCCGGCCGGCGCCGCAGCGACGCCCACCTGCACAGGCTGTTGTTCCTGTGCGTGGCCGGCTGCGGCCTGGGCTACGTCGGGGTCGCGCTGGCCCCGTCGTTCGCGCTGGTCCTCCTGCTGGTCACGGTGGCTCACATCGGCGGTGGCGCCAACTGGGTCGTGTCGACGTACGGACTGCAGGCCGTCGTGCCGGACGCCGTGCTCGGCCGGGTGTCCAGCGCCGACTTCATGCTCGTCACGCTTGCGGTCGCCGCCAACCAGGTCGTCGCCGGCGTGTTGGCTGACGCCGTCGACACCCGGCTGCTGATCGGCTGCTTCGGGGCGGCGTCGGTGGTCTACGCGTCGCTCTGGTGGGCAGCCACGCGGACGGTCCGACTGACAGCGCGCGCCCTGGATGCACCATGACCGACTACGTCTCCCATCAGGTACGGGTGCGCGTACCGGCGACCAGCGCCAACTTGGGGCCGGCCTTCGACAGCGCCGGGCTCTGCCTGGCGCTGTACGACGATCTGGTTGCGCAGGTCACGCCCGCCGGCCTGGTCGTCGAGGTGACCGGCGAGGGGAACGGGCTGCTGCCGCTGGACGAACGGCACCTGGTCGTACGTGCCCTGCGGGCCACCCTCGACCGGCTCGGCGGCCAGCCGGCGGGGCTGCGGCTGTCCTGCACCAACCGGATACCGCAGGCGCGGGGTCTCGGGTCGTCGTCGGCCGCGGTCGTCGCCGGTGTGCTGGCCGGCCGGGCACTTGTCATCGATGGTGCCGAGCGTCTCGACGACAGTGCGGTGCTCGCGCTCGCCGACGAGATCGAGGGCCACCCCGACAACGTCGCGGCCTGCCTGCGCGGCGGCTTCACGTTGGCGTGGCGCGACGCCACCGGGGTGCATGCGGTACGCCGTGACGCGCACCGGGACCTGCTGCCTGTCGCGTTCGTACCGCAGGAGCGCTCGTCGACCGAAGAGGTACGCGGCCTGCTGCCGGAGTCGGTGCCGCACCCGGACGCGGCCGCGGGGGCCGGACGGGCCGCGCTGCTCGTGCTCGCCCTCACCGATGAGCCCGGCCTGCTGATGGCGGCGACCGAGGACCGGCTGCATCAGCCCTACCGCGCGAAGGCAATGCCGGCAACGGCAGCTCTGGTGGCGTCGCTACGTGCGCAGGGGGTGCCGGCGGTCGTCAGTGGGGCCGGTCCCACGGTGCTGGCGCTGACCCTGGGCAGGTCCGCGGAAGCGCTGACAGCACGCGCACCGACCGGCTGGGCAGCCCGTGTGCTGGACGTCGACCCGGTTGGGGCGGTGGTGCTGTCCTCCCGGTCCGGCGCGTCGTTTGGCCGACCGGCGCACCGTGTGCAACCCTGACGGGGCATAAGCAACCCCTGATCGGGGTA
>JAYVYM010000159.1:0-5956 GCA_043784245.1 Frankiales bacterium | reverse complement strand
AGGACCGGCGCCACGACCACCGGGCTGAGCCAGAGAATCCAGGTCGGCATCGGTCTTCTCGTTCCTCGTTCGGGGGGCCCAGCCTACAAGGCTGCAGGCCCCCTCAGGGAGTTCCGACCCACTCGTCCGCACCGTCGAGGAACACCTGGCGTTTCCAGATCGGCACGGTGGCCTTGAGGTCGTCGATCAGCCGGCGGGCCGCTTCGAAGGCTTCGCCCCGGTGCACAGCCGACGCGGCCACGACGACCGCGACGTCACCGACGGCCAGCAGGCCGGTGCGGTGCACGGCAGCGAGCGCGACCACCGGCAGGTCGACCGCGACCGCCTCGGCGACGGCAGTCAGCGCGGCCAGGGCACCGGGGTGGGCGGAGTACTCCAGGGCGGTGACCTCACGGCCGCCGTCCACCTGCCGGACCAGCCCGGTGAATGACACGACGCCGCCGGCCTGCGCGTCCTCGACGGCGGCGAGGACCTCCTCGACCGCGATGGTGCAATCGCGGATCGCCAGCAGGCGCAACTCGGTCACCCGGCGACCCTAGCGGGGCCGCACCGGGCGTTCGCCACGGGCGGCCACCGCACCGGGTTAGCGTGCAGGGCATGAGCCTTCCCGTCGCGCTTGGCTGCCGGTGACCCGCCCACCGTTCGGTTTCGGCCCCGCCGGCTCCTCGGACGAGCCCGGTGGCGACGACCCGTTCGGGCTGTCGGCGATGTTCGGCGGGGCCCTGGGCGGCGACGTCTTTGCCGGGCTGCAGCGCCTGCTGTCGTGGACCGGCGGGCCGGTCAACTGGGATCTCGCCCGTGAGGTCGCGACCACCGCTGCCGGCACCGATGACCCGGCGGTCAGCGCCGCCGAGCGCCGGGAGGTCGTCGACGCGTGCCGGCTCGCTGATCTTTGGCTGGATGCGGTCACCACCCTGCCAGCCGTCGGGAGCGAGGCGCAGGCCTGGACCCGGCTCGGCTGGATCGAAGCGACCCTGCCGGCCTGGCGACAGCTGGTCGACCCGGTGGCTGCGCGGGTCGTGGCCGCGATGGGCCAGTCGCTCTCCCAGGGGCTCGCGGGCGGGTCGTCCGGCGGTGCGCTGCCGCCGGAGCTCGCCGGGATGCTCGGCGCGATGGGTGGGGCCGACGCGATGAAGGGCGTGATGCAACAGGTCGGCGGGCTGGTCTTTGGCGCGCAGGTCGGCCAGGCGCTCGGCGCGCTCGCCGGCGAGGTCCTCGGTGCCAGCGAGGTCGGCTTGCCGCTGGGCGACACCGGCCGCTCGGCGCTGCTCCCGGTCAATCTGGCAGCCTTTGGCGACGGGCTGGAGGTGCCGGCCGACGAGGTGCGCCTCTATCTCGCCCTGCGCGAGAGCGCCCACCAGCGGTTGTTCGCCTCCGTGCCGTGGCTGCGCGCGCACCTGTTCGACGCCGTCGACGCCTACGCCCGCGGGATCGAGGTCGATCCGGCGGCGATCGAGCGGGCCGTCGGCTCGTTCGACATGTCCGATCCCGCATCGCTGCAGCAGGCGTTGGGTTCGGGGATGTTCGAACTGGAGCCGACCCCGGCCCAGACCGCGGCGCTGGCCCGCCTGGAGACCGCGCTCGCCCTCGTCGAGGGCTGGGTCGACGCGGTCGTCGATGCCGCCGCAGCGGGCCCACTGCCGCACGCCGTCGCGCTGCGCGAGACCGTCCGCCGCCGCCGCGCCTCAGGCGGCCCGGCCGAGCAGACCTTCGCCACGCTCGTCGGGCTCCAGCTGCGGCCCCGCCGGCTGCGAGAGGCCGCGGCCCTCTGGGCGGCGGTGACCGAGGCCCGGGGCCTCGAGGGTCGGGACGCACTGTGGGCCCATCCAGACCTGCTCCCGGGCGCCACCGACCTCGACGACCCCAGCGCGTACGCCGGGACGGTGGGCCCTGCGGGCGCCGGCACCGACTGGGACGCCGGCCTCCGTGACCTCGACAAGGACCTCGATGGCCGGCTCGACGACGACGCCCACGGCGAGGACCCTGACGCGACCGGCGGTTCAGCGGCCGGCTGAAGGAGGTAGCGGGCGGCCGGTGAGGCTGAGCGGCGGCTCCCAGGGCGACCTCAGCGCGACCTCAGCTCGTGCTGGATCGTGCCGCGGCTCGCCGGGCGTTTCCCGGCCTGTTCCAGCGCAAGCACCGGGCAGCCGGGCACCGTGGCCCGCTCCAGGCCCGGTCGAGGGCGCTGCCGGGGCCCGGCTCGACCAGCACGACCACCCAGCGCGGCATGACCGGTCATCGACGCAGGTCAGCGCGGTAAAGGGTCCGTCCACAGCGTTGTCCACACCCGGTGGACAACGCTGTCCACAGGGACACGCCTCGGCGTGCACACCCCGTCCCCAGGGTCGTCCACAGGCTGGCCGGGACGGCGTTGACGTGGGGGCAAGAGCGCTCGTACCGTCGCGCCCACGGAGCCCTCGGCGCCCCGGGTCTGTGCGCAAGGGGAAGGCGAGCAGACTCGGGGCCCGGGGGTTCCGTGACGTGTCCGACACGGCGGACGGGCTCAGCGGCCGGTGAAGACAGCCGGCCGCTTCTCGACCTTGGCCCGCAGGCCCTCCTGCAGGTCGGCGGTGGCCAGCGTGACCGGCTGGGCGACGGCCTCCCACTGCAGGGCCTGCTCGAACGACGCGTGGCCGCCGTTCGACAGCGCGACCTTGTGCAGCCGGGCCGCGACCGGCGCCGCGGACGCCACCTCGCGGGCGTGCACCAGCGCCGCGTCGAGCAGGTCGCCGTCCGGGTAGACAGCGGACGCCAACCCGAGCCGGAGCATCTCCCCGGCATCGCAGACGCGTCCGGTGAGCAGCAGTTCGCGGGCCGCGGCCAGGCCGACGACCTCGGGCAGCAGCCAGGTCGTCGCCATGCCCGCGTGCATACCGAGCTGGCCGAACGGCACTGTGAACTTCGCCCCGGCCCCGGCGTAGCGGATGTCGGCGGACAGCGCGAGTGCGCCGCCAGCGCCGACAGCCGCCCCGTTGACCGCAGCGATCGACGGGACGTCGAGTGAGCGCAGGGACAGCCAGGTCCGGTAGAACGGCATCATCCTGTCGCGCAGGGCATCGACGGTGGCGTCGGGCTCGGCCTGGAGCCAACCGAGGTCGCCGCCGGCGCAGAAGGACTTCCCGGCGCCGGTGACCACGATGCAGCGCACCGTGCGGTCGCCGCGTAACTGCTCGACCGCCGTCGCCCAGGCCGAGGTCAGCTCCTCGGTCATCGCGTTGCGCCGGTCGGGCAGGTCCAGGGTGAGCAGCACCACGCCCTCGTCGGGGCGTTCCACGCGCAGCGGAACAGTCATCTGGGCTCCTTCGAAGACGGGGCGCCCAGGCTAGAGCGACCGGACCACGGTCCACGACGAGGCGATGCCGCACGGGCGCAGGCGGCCCGACCGCTAGGCTGAGCGTGAAACCGCGCGCGCCAGCCGGCTGCGCGCCGACCGGGGCTCGACCCCGCACCTGACCTGGAGGACCACGTGGCTGAGAGCTACAACGGCTACTGCGTGAAGTGCAAAGAGAAGCGCGACTTCGACGGCGAGGTCAAGGTCAGCGAGTCGGGTCGTCGGATGGCCCAGGGTCTGTGCCCCGTCTGCGGCACCAAGATGAACCGGATCCTCGGCAAGGCCTGAACACCACGCACGCAGCCGAAGGGCGGTCCCAACACTGGGGCCGCCCTTCGCGTTGTCTGTGGACCTGCGTAGGTCTGCTCAGGTGCCGCGAGTCGCGGATGCCGACAGTGTCTGCATGACCACACCGATGCAGCCCAAGACCACCTCCGCCTTCTACCTCCAGGCCATCATCTCGTTCGGGATCTCCGTGCTCGGCGTCGGCGTCGGCATCGCCTACCTGCCCGTCGACCGCTGGATCCGGGCCTTCCTCGCGCTCGGTCTGCTCTACGTCGTCACGTCCTCGTTCACGCTGGCCAAATGCGTGCGCGACCAGCAGGAGACCTCAACCGTCATCAGCCGGGTCGACCAGGCCCGCCTGGAGAAGATCATCTCCGGCCACGACCCGTTCACGACCCGTAGTGCCTGACCGCGGCGGACCCTTGTCTCGCATTGCGTGGAGATCCTGTCGGACTCCAGACGTAGGTTGCCGCTGCCGATGACGGCGGGCGGAGGTGGTTGTGGACAAGTCGCAGGGCGCACCGGAGGTCTGCCCCGACCCGGCGCATCAGGACGCGCGTGGTCGGCTGCACAGCACACGGCAGCTGGTCCGGGACGGCTTCGCGGGGGAGCGGCCGCGGCGGCGCCAGCGTTGGCGGTGCCGTAGCGCGAGCGACACCAGCGACTTCCACCGCTTCCTGCCGCCGGTGCCGCGCCTGGAGGCTCTTGAGCCGCACTGCCTGGACTGCGAGAGCCACCTGGACGTCTCGCAGGGGCCGAACGCGGCCCGCCGCTACGACTACGTGGCCCGGGAGGTCGCCGCGGCGCTGGTCGCGCTGGCGAACGGCTCGACCTACCAGCAGGCAGCGCTGACGGCTCGCACGACCGTGGCGGCGCAGTTGGTCCGCGCCGATCGGCGGTTGCCCTGGAAGGACACCGGCATGAACCACGGCCAGACGGCCGCGGACTGGGTCGAGGTGTTCGCCGACGTCGTCCTGGCCAGCGAGGAGGACGACCACTGGCCCGACGTGGTGCTTCTGGACTCGACGAACTTCTGGCGCCGTCACGGTGGCCGGCGGGTGCCCGCCTTCCACGTCCTGATGGCCTACGGCTACGACCTCGCGGAGCCCATCGAGGACGACCCGGAGCCGGCCGACGACGAGAACGACGACACCGGGTTCGACAACCCGTGGGCTTCTGCTCCGGTAGGGCCGGCGGTGACCAGGGGCCGCCTGCTCCGCGCGGAGGTCGTTCCACGCTCAACGATCGGCGTCTGGGCCGACTTCCTGCGCAGCTGGCCGGGGACCCCGCAGGTCGTCGTGGCCGACCGAGCGCTGGAGATCCGTGGCGCGGTGGACGTGGCCTGGCCGGCCGGACCGTGGGCTGTCCGCCCGGAGTTCGTCAACTGCCGCTGGCACCTGGCGAAGAACCTGCGCGAGGCGCTGGTCAAGGACATCGCCGAGCTCGACCTCGGGGCACGCAGTCCGGCTGAGAAGACCAAGAGCGCTCAACGGCACTCGCTGGTCCAGGACGTGGACGCGGCGTTCTTCAGCGCCCAGGCCTACCGCGAGTTCCGGACCCGCGTCACCGAGGAGATCGCCTACGCGCAGCTCCGCCTGCGCCGGGAGGACGGCAAGCTCACCGGCAGCTGCCGGTGGCTGCGCGACAACGAGTCCGCCGTCACGAGCCAGATCGAGCGCCGCGCGCTACGCCCGGGGCCGGAGTCCACCGGACCGCTCGAGGCTGAGCTCCACAACCTGCGAGGCCTGCTGTCGCGCCGCGCACAGACGCTGCGCAACAAGCCGCGCACCGACCTGCTGCTCCGCTTGATCGTGGCCGGCCCCCGCGGCCAAGCCAACGAGCGGACCTGGGCCGAGAAGGTCCGGCAGCACCTCGTCGCACTCGACGGCATCCCCCACCAGCAGCGCCGTCTGGTTGAGGCTCGGGGTCACGGTTCGCTCTGACCTCAGGGTCGTGTCTGGTTCGTCCCTTGTCCCGCCGTGATTGGAGACGACATCGACTTGGCCTGTGCCGCCTGGTGAGCCAGCGTGGTCGTCTCCTGGGGTGAATCAGTCGGCGGTCTTACCGAGGTAGTCCGCGAGCGCCTGCCTGTCCTGACCGAGCCGCTTGACCTCGAACCCGACGGCCGCGGAGGCTGCGGACGCGGTCAGGGTGTAGCTGTCGCTGCCGGCGGTGAAGGTCACCCGGTCGGCGTTGCCGATGAGGCCGAGCAGGAGCGTTGCGGGCTCGCGGAAGTCGGTGTCCCTGAAGGGCTTGACCGGATGCTTCAGGTTCACGGTGAGCCCGAGCGGCACGGTCGTGGTGTGCAACGCGATCGTGAACTCACCGTCGGGTGCGGCT
>JAYVYM010000158.1:0-5180 GCA_043784245.1 Frankiales bacterium | reverse complement strand
GACCGCGCGCCGCTGGCGGCCTCGGTGCCGGTGCCGCATCGACTGCTCGCCCAGGCCGACCTGATGGTGTCGGCCGCCGTCGCGCTGGTCGGTGCGCTGATCGGGGTTGCCGCCGATCTGGCACTGGGCATCGCGCGGCCCGATCAGCTTTTCGGGCTGCTCGCGGCCGGTCTCGCGCTCGCCCTGCTGCTGGCCGCAGCCGGCGCCCTGGGTGCGCTGTCCGACGACCCGTCGCCGCTGCTGCCGCCGTGGGTCGCTGTCGGTTACCGCACAACCGGCTTCGCAGCAATCCTCGTGGCCTGCGTCGGCTCGGCTCTGGCGCTGCGGCTGCCGGGCGGTGTGGGCTCGGCGCCGGACCCGGACCGGCTACCCACCGCCGTGGCCGTGACCGGCCTGGTCGCGTTGGCAACTGCCGGCGTCGCCCGGCATCGTGCCGCGAGCGCCCTCACCCGGGGCCGCTGACCGCGTCCGATTACTGCATGCACCCGACGCCGAGCCTCAGACGACGATCCGCATCGGCAGCCCCGTCGCGTCGAGTCCACCACCCAGCACGTCGGCCTGGCCGCGCAACCAGCGCAGCCCCGTCCACGCGCACACCAGCGCGTCGAGGCAGTCGTCCGGGGTGGCCCGCAGCGGACGCGGGACAGGCAGCGCGATCCCCGGAAGCCAGTCCTGCAGCAGGGCCAGCCGCTCCCGGCGACCCTCCGGCCGTCGCTTGGGTGGCAGCGGCCGGCCCTGCGACAGCTCCCGGTAGCTGACCTCGGGGTGCACCTCGACGACCCGGGACCTGGCAGCCGGGTCGCGCAGGGCGTCGTCGACCTCGGCGATCTTGGTCATGATCCCGAAGGTCTGGATGCTGACGCCGGTCGAGCCCGCGGCGCGGGACAGCTCGCACGCCTGCTGGTGGGTGTGCGCGGCGAGGGCGGCTCGGGGCGGGGTGAAGAACACCGAGCTGCGCTGCGGCCCGAGCGCCTGCCTGGCCGCAACGTCCGCAGCGCGACGGCGCCCTCCGACGGGCAGCCCGATCGGGATGTCGACCGCCGTCACCGTGGCGCCGAGGGCGAGCATGTCGCGGAAGGATCCGCTGGCCCAGCAGCGCAGCCCGTCGCCGTCCACCAGGACGCCCACCCAGCCCCCGGGGCGGCCGTCGACCCCGAGCACGGTCAGCGGTGCGCGGGTCATGCGACAGACTTGCGCACATGCGCGTCCACCTCGGGTCCGATCACGCCGGCTACGACCTCAAGGTGGCGCTGGTACGTCGGCTGGCTGAGCTCGGCCACGAGGCCGTCGACCACGGCGCCGAGGCGCTCGACCCGACCGACGACTACCCGCCGTACGTCCTGCGGGCGGCGGCGGCGGTCGCGGCCGAGCCGGGCAGCCTGGGGGTCGTGATCGGCGGGTCGGGCAACGGAGAGGCCATCGCGGCCAACAAGGTGAAGGGCGTGCGGTGCGCGCTGGCCTGGAGCAGCCAGACAGCCAGTCTGAGCCGCGAGCACAACGACGCGAACGTCGTCAGCATCGGGGCCCGCATGCACGAACAGGGCGCCGCGGTCGCGCTCGTCGAGGTGTTCCTCGGTACGTCCTACTCCGGCCAGGACCGGCACAGCCGTCGGA
The DNA here is from genome assembly GCA_043784245.1 of Frankiales bacterium. Classification (GTDB taxonomy): domain Bacteria; phylum Actinomycetota; class Actinomycetes; order Mycobacteriales; family SCTD01; genus JAYVYM01. The sequence goes on along the minus strand of JAYVYM010000158.1, from coordinate 3,566 downwards.
TCGCGATGCTCACGGCGTACGAGGCCACCGGGGTGCTGCCAGCCGTGCCGGCCGTGCCGGCCCTGCCGGAAGAGCCCACGAGGTCCGGGCGTGCCTGAAGGCCACACGATCCACCGGCTCGCCAAGGACCACACCCCGCTGCTGGTCGGGCGCCAGGTCGCCGTCGCCAGCCCGCAGGGCCGCTTCGCCACCGGCGCCGACCTGCTGACCGGCCGGGTCGTCGAGGGCATCGAGGCGTACGGCAAGCACCTGTTCTACCGCTTCGACGGGGACCTGCTGCTGCACATCCACCTGGGCCTGTACGGCAAGTTCGTCGGCGGGACCGGGCACCCGCCGGAGCCGCGCGGCGCCCTGCGGCTGCGGATGACCACCGACGAGCACTGGCTGGACCTACGCGGGCCGACGGCCTGCGAGGTGATGACGCCGCCCGACCGGGAGGTCGTGCTCGCGCGACTCGGCCCCGACCCGCTGCGCCGCGACGCCGACCCGGACCTGGCGTGGGCGCGGATCAGCCGCAGCAAGCGGGCTGTCGGTGAGCTGCTGATGGACCAGAAGGTGCTGTGCGGCATCGGCAACGTGTACCGCGCCGAGGTGCTGTTCCGGTCCGGGCTGTCGCCGTTCCGGCCCGGGGTGGAGCTGCACAGCGACCTGTGGGACAGCATGTACGACGACCTGCGCACGCTGCTGCGGGCGGGCGTACGCCAGCGGCGGATCATCACCACCGAGCGGGAGGACCGCGCGCGGCGGTCCGGTACGCCGACCCGCGCCGACGCTCACTACGTGTATCGCAGGCACGGTCTGCCCTGTCGGCGGTGCGGCACCGAGGTCCTGACCCAGCCCATGCAGCAGCGCAACCTGTTCTGGTGCCCGACCTGTCAGCCGCGCTGAGCCGGGCCCCGCGTCGACGCTCTGACGGGCGCCTCCCGCTAGCCTGACGATCATCATGAGCCCGTCGGTCCTTGCGAACCTGCCGCGACCGATGCGCAAGGCTCTGTCCGCTTCACCGCGGGCGCTGGCCCGGGCAGTTCGAAACCCGCCCCGCCAGGAGCTGAGCCTGGGCGTGCTGGTAGCCGCATCGTTGTTCGGCCTGCTCTGCAGCCTGCGCTTCGGGGCCAACCTGGTCCCACCGAGCATGCAGGCGGTGCCGCTGCTGGCCGGCGCCCTGGTGCTCGGCCGGCGTGCCCTGCTGCGCCTGATCGGCGTCGTCCTGCTCGCCACGCTGGGCGTGTACTTCGGACGGGGTGTCGTCGAGGCTCCGCTCGGCGCCCTGGTCGTCGTCCTGGCCACCGCGTTGTTCGCGTGGGAGTCGGCGCGCTCCCGGGACGAGACCGGCCTCGGCGGGGTGCGTGGCGGCTCGGTGCTGGTGGAGCTGCGCCGTCGCCTTGAGCAGCAGGGTCGGCTGCCGGCGCTCCCGGGTGGCTGGAACGCCGAGTGCGTCGTGCGGCCGGCGGGCGACGGGCCGTTCTCGGGCGACTTCGTTGTCAGCTCGCTCAGCGGCGACGACTCGCGGTTCGAGCTCGCGCTGGTCGACGTGTCCGGCAAGGGCGTCGATGCGGGCACCCGGGCGTTGCTGCTGTCCGGCGCCCTGGGCGGTCTGCTGGGCCGCGCGTCGGAGCACTTCCTGCAGTCCGCGAACGCCTACCTGGTACGCCAGGACTGGGAGGAGGGCTTCGCTACCGCGGTGCATCTCGTGCTCGACCTGCGTACCGGCGACTACGCCGTTGACTCGGCCGGCCACCCGCCGGTCGCGCAGTTCGACGCCAGCACCGGCCGGTGGAGCCTCGCGGACGCCGACGGGGTGGTGCTCGGGCTGCTGCCGGATGTCTCCTACACCGCCTCCCGCGGTCGCCTCGACCGCGGCGACGCGTTGATCCTGTACACCGATGGGCTGGTGGAGATCCCGGGGCGTGACCTGTCGGTCGGCATCGACAAGCTGCTGGGGGAGGCCGAGCGCCTCGTGCCGGTCGGGTTCGAGGGTGGCGCCGACACCCTGGTCACCCGGGTGGCCGGCACCTCGCCCGACGACCGCGGGCTGGTGCTGATCTGGCGGAGCAGCTGAGTCAGGGGCCGAGGTATGGTTCTGGCACGCAGCCCGTCTGGCCACCGCACGGCCCGTACGGGAGCGGCACTGACGGTTCTGAGCGCCACGCCTGCTTTCGGCGCCCGGCCCGGTCGCAGCGTCTCCCATCGGCCCGCGTACTCAGGTACCTGGCGATGCGGGCGTTCAGACCTGACTGCACCGGCCAGGTGTGATCGGGCCCTCGCGGTCCCGGGCCGTATGGGTGACGGGCGGTCATGAGCGGCCTCCCCGCGCGGGGAGCGAGGAGATCGGAGGGGAGTGGCGTGGCCACACGAGCACGGCGCCCGTCCCGCGCCCCGGCGTCCCAGCAGCCGGCAACCCGAGGGCGCCCCGACGAGGCCATGTTGCCGGTGCTCGCCAAGGCTGTTCGCGACATCGAGGTAGCCGTCCAGCGCGGTCGCGTCCGACCGACGACGCGTACGACGTTCCAGGCCGTCGCGCTGCTGGTGCGCGAGGAACGCGACCGGATCCAGTCGGTCGGTACCGGTGAGTCGCGGCGCGCCGAGCAGCTGCGACGCCTCGACGGCATCGCGACGATCCTGGCGCGGGCGGCCGCGCGCGACGGTTCGCTGCTCGCCCTGCTGATCGAGGACGCGGAGCTGCTCCAGGGAACCCGGGCTGTGCTGCGTGAGCTGCGCCTTGCGGCGGGCCTCGAGCCGCCCGCTGCGGACATCGCCCCCGAACCCGCCGTAGCCGCCTCGCCGAGGGCCGAGCGGCAGGTGGTACCCCGGTCGGTCATCTCGAGAAAGCTGGCCAACCCGTTCCTGGCGCCGGACTTCTCCGCCCCTCCGCCGCCGGTTGCTCGGCCACGGCTGCTGGCAAACTGGGAGCTGCTCGGGCCCCTGCTCCGGTCGTTCGAGAACGCCGCCGGCGGAGCCGTGTCCTGCATGACTTTGCCCGCGCCGGCTGCGCTGCGGACCAGATACCCCCTCCCGCTCATGGCGCACCAGGCGCAGGTGGTCGCGGCTGCCGCCCAGGGACATCGGACCTTCCTGCTGGCCGACGAGCCGGGCCTGGGTAAGACCGCCGAGGCGCTGCTCGCCGCCCAGGTCACGAACGCCTACCCGCTGCTGGTCGTCGTACCGAACGTCGTCAAGACCAACTGGGCCCGCGAGGTCGACCTCTGGACGCCCAGCCGGCGGGTCACCGTGGTGCACGGCGACGGGGACACCATCGACGGCTTCTCTGATGTCGTGGTCGTCAACTACGAGGTGCTGGACCGGCACGTCGGCTGGCTCGGCAGCTTCGGGTTCCGCGGGATGGTCGTCGACGAGGCGCACTTCATCAAGAACAAGGGCTCCCAACGCTCCCAGCACGTGCTGGAGCTGTCCGAGCAGATCCGGTCCCGTACGGTCCGGCCCCTGCTGATGGCGCTGACCGGTACCCCGCTGATCAACGACATCGAGGACTTCCTGGCGATCTGGCAGTTCCTGGGGTGGATCGGGGAGAGCGAGCCCGGCGCCGAGCTGATGACGGCCCTAGAGCG
>JAYVYM010000157.1:0-10288 GCA_043784245.1 Frankiales bacterium | reverse complement strand
GCTCAGCCCTTGAGTCCACCGGCGAGCAACCCACGGACGAAGTAGCGCTGCAGCGACAGGAACACCGTGACCGGCACGATGATCGACACGAAGGCGCCCGCCGACAGCAGGTGCCAGGCGGTGCCCCGGGTGCCGGCCAGGTTGGCGATGCCGACGGTGATCGGGGCGACCTCTGGGGTGCCGCCCGCGAAGGTGAGCGCCACGAGCAGGTCGTTCCACACCCACAGGAACTGGAAGATGCCGAAGGCGGCCAGCGCCGGGGTGAGCAGCGGCAGCAGGACCTGGAAGAAGATCTGGATGTGCCCGGCACCGTCCATCCGGGCGGCCTCGATGAGCTCACGCGGGATCTCGCGCATGAAGTTGTGCAGCAGGAAGATGGCCAGCGGCAGCGCGAAGATCGAGTGCGAGATCCAGATGGTCCAGAAGCTGCCGGCCAGCCCCGCCTTGACGTACAGCGACAGCAGCGGGATCAGGGTGACCTGGATCGGCACGATCTGCAGCGCGAAGACCGCCACGAACAGGCCGTCGCGACCGCGGAAGGGCACCCAGGCGAAGGCGTACGCAGCGAGCGCCGCCAGGCACAGCGGGATGATCACCGCCGGCAGCGTGATGACGAAGGAGTTGACAAAGTACGCGCCCAGGCCGCCGGAGCCTGATGACAGCACCGCCCGGTAGTTGTCGAGAGTGACCTGCGGATGAGAGAAGAACGTCCACCAGCCGGTGCTCTTGATCTGCCGCTCGGGGCGGATGGAGGAGATCGCCAACCCGAAGGTCGGCAGCGTCCACAGCACCGCGAGCAGGACGGCGGACAGCGACGCCCAGGGGGAGGTGAGCTTCTTGCGGGCGGTGCGGGTCGCCGGCGTCGTGCTGACCAGCGCCGGCACGGTCGTCAGCGGGAGTGCGGTGGCAGTCATCGGGCCTCCTGCGCCCGCAGCTGGCGCACGTTGTAGACGACGATCGGGACGACCAGCACGAACAGCAGCACGGCGAGCGCCGCGCCCAGCCCCTGGTTGTCCGAGCGGAAGCTCTGGCTGTAGAACTCGTTTGCCACGACGCTGGTGTCGAACTGCCCGCCCGTGACCGTGCGCACGATGTCGAAGACCTTCAGGGTCCCGATGCCGATCGTCGTCAGGACCACGATCAGGGCGGGGCGGATGCTCGGCACGGTGATGTAACGGAACATCCCGAGGCGCCGCACGCCGTCCAGCCGGGCCGCCTCGACGATGTCGTCCGGGATCGCCTTGATAGCCGCCGACAGCACGGTCATGGCGAAGCCGGCCTGGATCCAGATCATGATGGCGATCAGGAAGAGCGTGTTCCAGGGCTTCTCGAGCAGCCACTGCTGGGGCGAGCCGCCGGCCCAGACCACCAGCTGGTTGAGCAGCCCGATCTGCTTGATGCCGCCCTGCGCCGGGCGGTACTCGTACACGAACTTCCAGATGATCGAAGCGCCGACGAAGCTGATCGCCATCGGCAGGAAGATCAGCGCCTTGGCCAGGCTCTCCAGGCGGGCCCGGTCGACCAGGATCGCGTAGAGCAGGCCGACCGCCGTCGCCACGAACGGTGTGATGACGACCCACAGCACCGTGTTGCGCAGCACGGTCAGCTCGTCGGGGGTGGTGAACAGCGTCGTGTAGTTGTCCATGCCGATGAAGGACGAACCGGCGGCATTGAAGAAGGACTGGTAGATCGTGCGCAGCCCGGGGTAGACCAGGCCGACCAGCAGCAGCGCGACCGTCGGCAGCAGGAAAGCCAGCGCGACGACCCGGTCACCGCGCCGTCCGGAGAACCGGCCGGCGATGAACAGGATCACGCCGATGACGGCGGCGAACGCACCGATAGCGGCCGCCATCTGCAGGAACTTCTCCGAGCTGGTCACCGGCGCCTCCGGGTGCGGTGGAGACGGGCCGGGAGCACCTGTCCGGTGCACCCGGCCCGCGTATGGGATGGAGTGGCGGCTACTTCGGCCAGGCCGCCTCGACGGCGTCCGTCATCGCCTGGGTGCTGGAGCCGGTGATCCAGTTGGTTGCCTGCTTCCAGAAGGCGTTCGACCCGATCGCGGCCGGCATCTGGTCGGAGCCGTCGAACCGGAAGACCGCCTTCGGGTCCTGCAGGATCGAGGCGGCGAGCTGGTCGATGGGGCTGGTCAGCTTGCCGGTGTCCAGGCCCTTGTTGGCGGTGACCCAGCCACCGTCGGGGCTGCTGGCGACCTTGTTGTTGGCCCACAGGTCGGTGGACAGGTAGGTCTGGAAGGCCTTGACCTCCGGTCGGTCGGTGAAGGCGGCGATGAACTCGCCGCCGCCCAGGACCGGCTTGCTGGCGGTGTCCTTGCCGGGCAGGTAGAAGGCGAACACGTCGCCGTCCTCGGCCACCTTGGTGCCCTTGGGCCAGTTGGCGGCGTAGAAGCTCGCCTGGCGGTGCAGCGAGCAGGTGCCGTCCAGGATCGGTAGCCCGCCGTCCTGGAAGGTGGTGGTCGCGATGGATTTCACGTCACCGAGGCCGCCGTTCACGAACGCCGGGTTCTTGAGGATCTTGCCCACTGCGTCCAGGGCGGCGACCGACTCCGGCCCGTTGAACGGGATGGTGTGGTTGACCCACTTGTCGTAGGTGTCCGGACCTGACAGCCGGAGCATCATGTCCTCCATCCAGTCCGTGATCGTCCAGCCGGTGGCCTCGCCGCTGGCGATGCCTGCGCACCACGGCTTGCTGCCGGTCTTGGCGATCGTCTCCGACAGCGCGGTCAGCTCGTCCAGCGTCTTCGGGATCTTGTAGTTCTTGCTCTTGAACTCCTTTGGCGAGTACCAGACGAAGCTCTTGACGTTGGCGCCGAGCGGCGCCGCGTAGAAGGTGTTGTTGACCGTGCCGTACGCCTTCCAGTCCTTCGTCCAGAACTTGTCGACGTTGGCCGCCACCTCGGGCGGCGCGGCCTTGACCGAGCCGGTCGCCACCAGCTGCTTGAGCAGACCCGGCTGCGGCACGATCCCGATGTCGGGCGGGTTGCCGGCCTTGGCCCTGACCAGGACCTGCGCCTCGAAGGACTTGTCGCCCTCGTACTTGATCGTCGCGCCCGTGCACTTCTCGAACGGCTTGTAGGAGTTGATCTGAGGGGTGTCCTCCGGCGTGACGATGCCGGTGTACACCGAGACGGTCTTGCCGGTGAGGTCGCCGTACGCCTTGTAGGCGTCGCAGGCGTTTCCGCCCGAGGAACTCGAGCTCCCGCTGGCCGAGGGCGTGTTGCTGCTGGCCGTGTTGCTGCTCCCGCAGCCTGCGACGCCGAGCGTGAGACCGAGGACGCCGACCACCGCCACGCGTGGAAGGGGCAGCCGGAGGGGGGGCCTGCTGGGGCGGACGGACATGCGACGTACCTCCCTGTCTTGGCCCGGTCGGCCCCTGCTCGGGGGGCTGGTTGTCGGGCTGATGTGTGACCGGAGTCATAACGTTTACATGTCGAGAGCGCAACCGTCTCGCACGGCAGAAGCTGTAACGATCGCGTCACGGCACCGGAACACCCGGTTCGGTGGCCGAGGTCCTCGACGCGGGGACCTTTCCGTGTCACCGTTCCGCCACTTGTGCTGCCACCCATGCGCTGCCCGGTGCACTGTTTCCGGCCGTGCGCCGGAAGGGACGTCCCGTGACCACCGTGACCTTCGATGCCGCCACCCGGCAGTACCCGGGCGGTGACCGACCCGCCGTCGACGCCCTGGACCTGCAGATCCGGGACGGCGAGTTCCTGGTCCTGGTCGGCCCGTCCGGCTGTGGCAAGTCCACCTGTCTGCGGATGCTCGCGGGTCTCGAGCCCGTCGACTCCGGGCACATCATGATCGGTTCGCGGGACGTCTCCGACGTGGATCCCAGCAAGCGCGACATCGCGATGGTCTTCCAGACCTACGCGCTCTACCCGCACATGACAGTCGCGGCGAACATGGGCTTCGCGCTCAAGATCGCCGGGTTGCCCAAGTCGGAGATCCAGACCCGGGTCAAGGAGGCTGCCGCAATCCTGGACCTCACCGACTACCTCGAGCGCAAGCCCAAGGCCCTGTCGGGTGGCCAGCGCCAGCGGGTGGCGATGGGCCGCGCGATCGTCCGGCAGCCGCAGGTCTTCTGCATGGACGAGCCACTGTCCAACCTCGACGCCAAGCTGCGGGTCGCCACCCGGACGCAGATCGCCTCGCTGCAGCGCCGGCTCGACGTGACGACCGTCTACGTCACCCACGACCAGGTCGAGGCCATGACGATGGGCGATCGGGTGGCGGTCCTCAAGGACGGCGTGCTGCAGCAGGTCGCCCGCCCCAGCGACATGTACGACCGCCCGGCCAACATGTTCGTCGCCGGCTTCATCGGCTCACCGGCGATGAACCTGATCACTGTGCCGGTCGGCCCCGGTGGCAACGTCCGCCTCGGGGACTGGGAGATCCCGCTGCCGCGTACGGCCGGGTCGTCGGTGACCGGGTCCAGCGTCGTGGTCGGGGTGCGGCCGGAGGACCTGAAGCTGGTGCCGCTCGGGGAGGGGATCGAGGTCACCGTGGAGATCGTGGAGGCGCTCGGCTCCGACGCCTTCCTGCACGGCAGCATGAACGGCCAGGACGCCGGTGGCGCCCTGCTGGTGGCCAGGGTGAACCCCAAGGACCCGCCCGCGAAGGGCTCGCGCATCACCCTGTTGCCGACCGTTTCGGAACTGCACTGGTTCGACCCGGCAACCGGCGCGCGGATCGCCGGCTGACCGCGCGCAGACAGTTACAGAGTGTAACGGTCTGGTCACGATGGGGCGAGGAAACTTCGTCGAGCCGGGAATCGGCACGAAAACAGGGGATCGGCGCCGTCGGACGTCTCGGCGCTCTACCCCTGGAGATCCCCTGTGCACCTCTGCCTGCTGGCCCGCACCGGCGCCGCTGTCCTGATCGGCGGCCTGCTGGCCGGAGTGGTGCCCGCCGTGGCGCTCGCGGCGCCGGCACTGCCGCAGGTCGAGTTGGCCCGCGGCATGCAGCCCGAGGGCAGCGCCGACGCCGTCACGGTCGCGGGCCCGGCTGCCGCGGCCCGCGCGGGCAGCCCCACGATGCAGGCCAGCAGCCCCACGATGCAGGCCAGCAGCGCCACGATGCAGGCCGGCATCGACATCGCCAGCTATCAGCACCCCAACGATGCCGCGATCGACTGGCGCCAGGTGGCCGCCTCCGGCCAGTCCTTCGTGGTCGTCAAGGCCACTGAGGCGGGCTACGTGAACCCGTGGTTCGCCCGCGACATCAGCGGCGCGCACGCCGCGGGCATGGTGGTGGGCGGCTATGCGTTCGCCCGGCCGGCCTACGACGCCGGAGCGCAGGCGGACGCCTTCGCCCAGACGATCGGTCGGCTCCCGGCCCCGGCGCTGCCGCCCGTGCTGGACCTCGAGGACACCGGCGGGCTGTCGGTCGGTGCCCTGCAGAACTGGACCCGCACCTTCGTGCAGCGGGTCCAGGCGGTCACCGGGATCGCCCCGATGATCTACACCGGGCCGTACTTCTGGAGCACGGCGATGGGCGGCACCCGGGAGTTCAACCAGTACCCGCTGTGGGAGGCGCACTACACCAGCGCGAGCGCCCCGCAGCAGGTCGGTGGCTGGCCGACGTACACGCTGTGGCAGTACAGCAGCACGGGTTCGGTGCCGGGGATCGCCTCCGCGGTCGACCAGAACCGGTTCCTCGGGACCCGCGCCGACCTCGAGGCCGTCGGGCGCCCGGCGGCCGCTGCCGGCCCCGGTCAACCGTCCAGCGTCGGCGCCCCGGCCAACGTGACGGCTGGCGCGAAGCTCGGCTCGCCGAGCGGGCAGTACACCTTTGTGGTCCAGGGTGACGGCAACGTGGTGGTCTACGGCAACGGACGCGCCCTGTGGTGGACCGGTACAGGTGGACACCCGGGAGCCACCCTGAGTGTGCAGTCCGACGGCAACGTCGTCGTGTACGACCGCGGCCGGGCGCTGTGGTCGACGGGCACCGCCGGAGCGGGGGGTGGCCAGCTGATGTTGCAGGACGACGGCAACCTGGTGCTGTACACCGCCCGCGGGGCGGCATGGAACAACGGCTCGCCGGGCGCAGACGTGCTCACCGGCGGCGGGGTGCTCACGGCTGGCCAGGCCCTGATCTCGCGGGACGGCCGCAGCACCACCATCATGCAGAACGACGGCAACCTGGTCGTCTATGTCGCGGGCCGTGCGCAGTTCGCCAGCAACACGGCCGGCTGGGGGTCCTCCTTGCGGCTGCAGTCCGACGGCAACCTCGTCATCTACGACTACCGCAACGTGGCGATGTGGACCTCCTACACGCCGGGTAGCCAGGCGGGCCTGCTCTGGATGCAGTCCGACAGCAACCTGGTGCTGTACGGACCGGCGGGCGCGGTGTTCGCCACCGCTTCCTAGCTGGGCTGCGCGGTCGGTCCGCTCAGCGCACGACCTCTCGCAGCGCCCCGTCGAGCCGGCGGGTCCAGCCGCGGTGGTCCAGGTGCTCCAGCAGCGGGACGGCGACCCGCCGGGTGGTGCCCAGCGCCTGTCGCGCCTGGCTCAGGGTGAAGGGCTGCGGCAGCGCGGCCAGCACCCGCATGGCACGGGCGGGCCCGTCGGGTAGCAGCACGAGCTCGCTGTCGGTGCTGGTGCGCAGCCGCAGCAGCCGACCGGCAGCTGCTGCCGCGGCCAGCTCGCGGGCCCCGAGGCCGAGCGCCTGCAGCTCGTGCTCGTCGGGTGCGGCGAAGGGCCCGGCACGCAGCCGCTGCTCCAGCTGCGCCACCGCCGGCTCGGCCGGTCCGAGCGAGCCGGCGGCGCCGGGCCGCCGGAGCCGGCCGGCCACGCGCTCGAGCCCCGCCTCGGCGGCCAGCGGTGTCAACAGCGCCAGGTCGGGGGCGCCGACGGCATGGCGTGCCGCCTCGGCCGGCAGCCCGGGCTCGAGCGGCGCCACGCGGGCGTGCGCATCAACCGCCGCCAGCAGTGCCTGCGCCCAGGATCGCCAGGTGTCAGCGGCGACCAGCCAGCCGCCCACGGCGAGCACGGCAGGGTCGGGAAGTACCTGGACGCCGAGCGCCTCGAGCTCGGCGCGGCGTACCGCGCCCCGGCGGGCCACCTCGGTGGCCAGCTGCGGGTGGCCGTCGGCGCTGGACAGGGCGCCGGCCCGGGCGCGGGCCGCGCCCCGGCGGCGCAGCCCCGGCGGGTCCGCATCCAGCACCAGCACCCCGGCGGCGACCGACTGGGCGCCAGGGTCACGCAGCAGCGCCCGGTCACCGGCCCGCACCGGCAGCGGCCGGGTCAGCTGCAGGCGGGCGACGTCGCCGTGCAGCGGCCGCAGCCGTACGGGTACCGCCGCCGAGCCGACATGCAGGACCAGCTCGAGGGGCAGCTCGTCGGCCGGTCCGGACAGCCGTACGTCGAGCAGGGCGGTCGGCCGCCAGGCCGCTGGTTGCAGGAGCGCGTCTCCTCGGCCGACCTCGGCGCGCTCGACGCCGCGTAGGTTGACCGCGACCCGGGCCACGGCGGTGACTTCGTCGTACGCCGTCCCGAGGCTCTGCAGCCCGCGGACGCGCACCCGACGGTTCCCGAGCTCGAGCTCACCCCCGACCCGCAGCGTGCCTGCCCCGAGCGTGCCGGTGACGACGGTGCCGCTGCCGCGCACGGTGAAGGCCCGGTCGACCCAGAGCCGTACGGGGGCGTCGGGCTGCGGGACGGGCAGCCGCGTGACGAGCCCGTCCAGGGCGGTCCGTAGCTGCTCGACGCCCCGGCCGGTGCGGCCCGACACGGCTACCGCCTCGACGGTCCCGAGGCTGCTGCCGGCGATCCGGCCGAGGGCCTGTTCGAGGGCCGGGCCGGGGTCGGCCAGGTCGCTGCGGGTCACGGCCAGCAGCCCCGTCGTCAACCCGAGTGCGTCGACCGCCGCGAGGTGCTCGGCCGACTGGCGGCGCCAGCCCTCGTCGGCCGCGACCACGAACAGCACGGCCGGCGCCGGTCCGAGCCCGGCCAGCATGTTGCCGATGAAGCGCTGGTGCCCCGGCACGTCGACGAACGCGAGCACCACCCCGGACGGCAGCGACGCCCAGGCGTAGCCCAGGTCGATGGTCATCCCGCGGCGCTTCTCCTCGGCCCACCGGTCGGGCTCCATCCCGGTGAGCGCGCGTACCAGCGTGGACTTGCCGTGGTCGACGTGTCCGGCGGTCGCTACGACGTGCACGACGGTGGCTCGAGCATTGCGGCCCGGCTCGTCAGCACCGCTGCGGCAAGCACGTCGTCGGCGGTCTCCGGGACGCACCGCAGGTCCAGCACGCACCGCCCGCGCTCGAGCCGCCCCACCACGCTCGGGTCGCCGACCCGGAGCACCTCGGCGTACGACGTCGGCAGCGCGACCGCCCAGCCGGCCAGCACCTGACCGGGCGCCCCGCCGCCCCCGACCGCCCCCTGGCTGGGTACGACCTCACCGCCGACCCGGGCGGCGAGCCGCTCGGCGCGCGCGCGGAGGCACTCCGGGTCCGCCCGCAGCGCCTGCCAGGCTGGGCTCTGCGGGCCGCGCAGGGTGGCCTCGAGGGCGGCGAGGGTGGTCTTGTCCACCCGCAGCGCCCGGGCCAGCGGGTGGCGCCGGAGCTGCTCCACCTCGGCCGAGCGGCCCAGCAGCAGTCCGGCCTGCGGTCCGCCGAGCAGCTTGTCAGCGCTGCAGGTGACGATGGCGGCGCCGGCCCGCAGTGCGGTAGCGGCGTCGGGCTCGTCGGGCAGCAGCGGGTCGGGGGCGAGTAGTCCACTGCCGATATCGGCGACGACCGGCACGCCGAGCCCGGCCAGCTGCGCGACCGCGACGGCACTGGTGAAGCCCTCCACCCGGAAGTTGCTCGGGTGCACCTTGAGGATGCAGCCGGTCGACGGGCCGATGGCGTCGGCGTAGTCGCGCAGGTGCGTGCGGTTGGTCGTACCGACCTCGCGTAGCCGCGCCCCGGTCGAGGCAATCAGGTCGGGCAGCCGGAAGCCGTCGCCGATCTCGACGAGCTCGCCGCGGCTGACGACGACCTCGCGGCCGGCCGCCAGCGCTGTCGTCGCGAGCACCAGGGCTGCGGCCCCGTTGTTGACGATCAGCACGCTCTCGGCCGCGGGCACGGCTTGTGCCAGCGCGGCCAGTGCGCCGCGGCCACGCTGAGCCCGCTCGCCGGTCACGACGTCGAACTCGACGTCGACGTAGCCGGCGGCGACGCCGATCGCCTCGAGGGCGGCGGCCGACAGCGGCGCCCGACCGAGGTTGGTGTGCAGCACGACGCCGGTCGCGTTCAGCACTGGGCGCAGCGTCGTCGCGCGGGCCGGCAGCGCAGCCAGCGCCGCCTCGAGGACCTGTTCGGGGGCGAGCTCACCGCACCGCGCCCGTTCCTGGGCGCCGGTGACCGCGGCCTTGACGACGCCGGCGCCGAGGCGGCCGGCGGCGGCGACCAGCCGCGGCTCGGCGAGCAGCGCGTCGGTACGGGGGACGCGCCGGCGGGGGTCGTCGGCCACAGCCCGACCCTACGTCGGGACGGCCGACGGCAGCTGTGTGCGCAGCTGCCCCGCACGGGTCGCGAGCACCAGGCGCACGGCCAGGGCGAGCGCGAGCAGCGCCGCCGCGGTCAGCGGCACCTGGACCGTCGTCGCCTGCGCCATGACGGCCGTGAGGTACGGGCCGGCGAAGCCGAGGTAGGCGCAGGCGTAGAACACGGCCGACAGCGCGCCCCGGCGCTCCGGGCGGGCCACCCTGGCCATCAGCCCCAGACCGGCAGCCAGCACCAGCCCGCCGCCGCCGCCGAGCAGCAGGGCGGCCAGCAGCAGCAAGGGCGGCGAACCGCTGCCGGAGCCGAGCGCCGCGAGCGCGTAGCCGCCGGCGCCGGACAGCACGCCGATGGTGGCGCTCCACGGACCGAACCTGCGCTGCAGCGGCGCCGCGAGGGCGCCGGCGCCGAGCGTCAGGCCCGCCAGGACGCCGGTCAGCAGTACCGGGGGCGCCGAGGTGCTGACCAGCAGTGGCACGGCGGCGATGACGACGCTGGGAAAGGCGTAGACGCAGACCGACATCGGCGCGAGAACGGTGAGCAGGACCCGCCGCTCGTGCGGCAGGACCAGGGGCCCGCCGGCCCTCGCAGCGCCGGCCGGCCGGGGGGTAACCGTCTCGGGCAGGGTGCGTGCGACCAGCAGCCCGCACGTCACGAGCGCCACATGCAGCAGGTAGGGGATGGTCGTCGGCGCCGGCCCGTACTGCGCGAGGACACCTGCCGTGAGCGGGCCGAGCGAGAAGCCGGCGGTCATCGCCACCGCGGCCCGCCGCCCGGCGGC
>JAYVYM010000156.1:0-4482 GCA_043784245.1 Frankiales bacterium | reverse complement strand
CGAACGTCCACCGGGCCTCTCCGACGCTGCAATGGACTTTGCCGCCCAGGGCAATCACACTTTGACGCCGTGATGGACGCCGACGGCAAGATCGAGCCGCAAGACTGGATGCCGGACGCCTACCGCAAGGGAGGACTCTCATCCCTACGCCCACCGACGACCGCCGCGACCTGCTCACCGTGATCGCGTCCATGCGTGCAAAGCCCGGTAGGGAGCAGGCCTTACGCGAGGCACTGGAGGCCCTGGTCGCGCCGACCGCGAAGGAGGCCGGTTACGTCAACTACGACCTGCACCAGGGCGTCGAGGACCCGGCCGTCTTCGCTCTCTACGAGAACTGGGAGTCGGGGGAGGCGCTCGACGCGCACCTGGCAGCCCCGCACCTGCAGCAGTTCGTGGGTCGCATGGACGACCTGCTCGACGGCGGCCTGCAGATCAGCCGCCTGCGACGCATCGGCTGAGGACGGGGTCCGTCCGCCAGCGACGAGCCGGCTTCGGGCGGTGCTGAGTCCACTCTTGACTGTTTCAAGAAAGAGGACGACAGTACAGAGGTGACCACGCCCGCGGACGTCGAGTTTTCATTGCGCGGGGCTGCGCTGCGTGTGACGCGTCCTCGGCGGGCGGTGCTCGCCGCGGTGCATGCACATCCGCACGCCGACACGGACTCCCTCATCCGGGCGGTGCGCGAACAGCTCGGTGAGGTCTCCCACCAAGCCGTGTACGACGTGCTGCGCGCGTTGACCGTGGCGGGCCTGGTGCGGCGCATCGAGCCGTCCGGCTCGGTGGCCCGCTACGAGTCCCGGGTGGCTGACAACCACCACCACGTGGTCTGCCGCTCGTGCGGCGCGATCTCCGACGTCGACTGCGCCGTCGGTGACACGCCTTGCCTAACCGCCTCGAACGACCACGGCTTCACGATCGACGAGGCCGAGGTCACCTACTGGGGCCGCTGCCCCGGCTGCGCCACCGCACTCCCGACCACCCTTTCATCCACCACGTCCCGGAAGGACAGCCGTGCCTGATCACAACGCCGTCGAAGGCGACATGCAGTCTGCGGAGAGCGAGGCTCGCTGTCCTGTGGCGACCGTCCGCCCCCACCACCCGACCGAAGGTGCCGGCAACCGCGACTGGTGGCCCAACCAGCTCAACCTGAAGATTCTGCGCAAGCATCCCGCCGTCGCCAACCCGATGGGCGAGGACTTCGACTACGCAGCGGCCTTCAAGACCGTCGACATCCAGGCCCTGACCCGGGACGTCGATGCGATGATGACGAACTCGCAGGACTGGTGGCCGGCCGACTACGGGCACTACGGCCCGTTCTTCGTCCGGATGGCCTGGCACAGCGCCGGCACCTACCGCACCAGCGACGGCCGCGGTGGCGCAGGTGCGGCCATGCAGCGCTTCGCGCCGCTCAACAGCTGGCCGGACAACGCCAACCTCGACAAGGCCCGCAGGCTGCTGTGGCCGGTCAAGCAGAAGTACGGCGCGGCCCTCTCCTACGCCGACCTGATCGTGTTCACCGGCAACCGGGCCATGGAGACCATGGGCTTCAAGACCTTCGGGTTCGGTGGCGGTCGCGTCGACGTCTGGGAGCCCGACGAGGACGTCTATTGGGGCCCCGAGGAGACCTGGCTCGGGGATGACCGCTACACCGGTGACCGCGAGCTCGAAAGCCCGCTGGCCGCTGTCCAGATGGGCCTGATCTACGTCAACCCGGAGGGCCCGAACGGCGTCCCGGACGCGCTGGCCTCGGCCCGGGACATCCGCGAGACGTTCGCCCGGATGGCGATGAACGACGTGGAGACCGTCGCGCTGTGCGCCGGTGGCCACACCTTCGGCAAGACCCACGGCGCCGCCGACCCGAACCTGTACATCGGCCCGGAGCCCGAGGGTGCTCCGCTGGAGGAGCAGGGGCTGGGCTGGCGAAACAGCCTGGGCACCGGTTCGGGCGCGAACACCATCACCAGCGGGCTGGAGGGGGCCTGGACCCCGACGCCGATCACCTGGGACAACAGCTACTTCGAGACCCTGTTCGGCTACGAGTGGGAGCTCGTGAAGAGCCCCGCCGGCGCTCACCAGTGGGCTCCGAAGGATGGCGGCGGCGCGGACACCGTGCCCTCGGCGCACGACGCCTCGAAGCGGGTCGCCCCGTTCATGGCGACGACCGACATCGCGCTGCGGGTCGACCCGGTGTACGAGCAGATCTCGCGGCGCTTCTACGAGCACCCGGAGGAGTTCGCGGACGCCTTCGCGCGGGCCTGGTTCAAGCTGACGCACCGAGACATGGGGCCCGTCGCGCGCTACCTCGGTCCGCTGGTGCCGGCCGAAACGCTGCTCTGGCAGGACCCGGTGCCCGCTGTCGACCACGAGCTGGTCGGCGCGGAGGAGATCGCCGCGCTGAAGGTGCAGCTGCTGTCCTCGGGCCTGTCGGTCGCCCAGCTGGTCTCCGCCGCCTGGGCGTCGGCATCGTCGTTCCGGGGCAGCGACAAGCGCGGCGGCGCCAACGGGGCGCGGCTGCGCCTGGAGCCGCAGAGCGGCTGGGAGGTCAACGACCCGGACGAGCTGGCGATGGTCCTGCGTACCCTGGAGGGCATCAAGGACAGCGCTAAGGCCAGTGGGAAGCAGATCTCGCTCGCCGACCTGATCGTGCTCGGTGGCTGCGCCGGCGTCGAGCAGGCCGCCAAGGCCGCCGGCCACGACGTCCAGGTGCCGTTCACCCCGGGCCGCACGGACGCCTCGCAGGAGCAGACCGACGTGGAGGCGTTCGCGCCGCTGGAGCCGACCGCAGACGGCTTCCGCAACTATCTCGGTAAGGGGCACCGGCTGCCCGCCGAGTACCTGCTGCTCGACCGGGCCAACCTGCTGACCCTCAGCGCCCCCGAGATGACCGTGCTCGTGGGTGGCCTGCGCGTGCTGGGTGCCAACCAGCAGCAGTCCCAGCGGGGGGTCCTCACCACCCGACCCGGTTCGCTGTCCAACGACTTCTTCGTGAACCTGCTCGACCTGGGTACCACGTGGAAGGCGACCGCTGACGATGCGGAGACCTTCGAGGGTCGTGACGCCGCCGGCACGGTCAGGTGGACCGGCAGCCGCATCGACCTCGTCTTCGGCTCGAACTCCGAGCTGCGCGCGCTGTCGGAGGTCTACGCCAGCGACGACGCCGAGGACAAGTTCGTCCGCGACTTCGTCGCAGCCTGGGACAAGGTCATGAACCTCGACCGCTTCGACCTGGTCTGAGACAGCAGCGTCCAGGTCGGCCCCCATCGGCCGGCCTGGACGCACTGGTCCCGCCAGGTCAGGGCCGCGGCGCGACCTCGCCCATCTCCCCCCAGCCGTCCTGCGGGATCCCGGACAGGCTGATGATCTTGGGGGTCGCGCTGACGGCCGAGGACATCGCGTCGACGGCCGCCTTGAAGTGCGGGCTGGAGACGTGTGCCTCGGCAGCACCGTCGGCAAAGGCCTCGACCAGGACGTACTCGAGCGGGTCGTCGACGCTACGGGACCACTCGAAGAACAGGTTGCCCGGTTCGGCGCGGGTGGCCCGGGTGAAGTCGTCGACCAGCGCAAGCCAACTGTCGGCATGCTCGGGCCGGACCGGGAACTTGACGACGATGAAGATCATATGTGGCTCCTTGTTGGAAGGGTTGTCAGAACCGTCGGCCGGCGTCGTCGCACAGCGCCGCCCAGTGCTGCTGGGCTGCGGTGTGCCAGGCGTCGTGTCGGGTGTGGAACAGCCCGGCCGCGGCAGGACCGGGCCAGGTCGTGGGTAGCAGCGGGGCCGGCAGCGCCGGGTCCAGGAACGGGAAGCGCCGCCACTCCTGCACCAGGAGCACCTGTGCGCGGAAAGCCTCGGCCGGACCGTCAGCCCGGTCCTCGGCGAAAGCCTGCAGGAACGCCTCATAGCGCTCTTGGATGCTGTCGAGCCGCCAGGCGCTGGCGACCACCCGCCGCTGGTCGCCGACCGCGCCGTACGGGCCGGTGAAGGAGTAGGCCTCGACGCCGAGCTCCTCGACAGCCTCGGCGACCTCCTTCTCCTTGTCGATGTCGGGGGTGACCCACAGGCCGGGTAGCGGGCTGCCCAGGCCCGCCCAGGTCAGCCGGGTCCGGAGCCGGTGCCGCAGCTGGCGCTGCGGCTCCGGCACGCTGACCGCCAGCACCAGCCACCGGCCGTCCCACTGCTCGACCTGCCGACCGAAGCCGTAGATCCGTTCGCGTCCCTCCTCCAGCAGGCGCCGGCCCGTCGCGGTCAGGTGCCAGCGCACCCGCCGGCCGTCGCGCTCGGCAGCCAGCAGCTGCTCACCCGACGTGCGCGACAGGGCCTGCCGCGCGGCCTTCTCCTCGACGCCTACCTCGGCCAACGCTGCGACCAGGGCACCGGTCCAGGCCGGCACCGAGCCTGGCAGCACGAACTCCCCCAGCACCGTGAGCAGCAGCGAACGCGCGCTGGCGGTGCCGGTCTCACGTCGTCGCCCGCCGGGCCCGGCC
>JAYVYM010000155.1:0-3169 GCA_043784245.1 Frankiales bacterium | reverse complement strand
AAGCGGGCCGGTGCTCAGACCGTGGCGCGGTCCAGGTCGGGCTCGAGGTACATCACGCGGGCCAGTGGCTCGGCGGCGCGCACCCTGGCCTCGGCGTCGTCGATGGCGCGGGCGATCGACGGCAGGTCCAGGCCCTTGGGCATAGCGACCTTGGCCGCGACGAGCAGCTCGTCGGGGCCCAGGTGCATCGTCTTGAGGTGGATGACGCGGGTGATCTCGTCGCCGTCGACGAGGGCGGTACGGATCCGGCGGACAGCGTCCTTGGACGCCGACTCACCCAGCAGCAGGCTCTTCATCTCCACGGCCAGCACGACCGCGACGGCCAGCAGCAGCACCCCGATGCCCAGGGTGCCGATGGCGTCCCAGCGTGGCTCGCCGGTCAGCACGGACAGGCTGACCCCGCCCAGCGCGAGCAGCAGACCCAGCAGCGCGGCGAGGTCCTCCAGCAGCACCACCGGCAGCTCGGGCACCTTGGCATGTCGTACGAACCCCCACCAGCTGTCGTCGCCCTTCAGCGGCCGGGACTCGCGGATGGCGGTGCGGAAGCTGAAGCTCTCCGCGAGAACCGCGAAGAGCAGGATGGCGATGGCGATGCCCGCGCTGTCGATCTGCTCCGGCGCGTGCAGCTTGTGGTTTCCCTCGTACAGGCTGAACAGGCCGCCGACGCTGAACAGCACGAGCGCGACGACGAAGGCGTAGAAGTAACGGTCACGTCCGTGGCCGAAGGGGTGCTGCTCGTCGGCCTCGCGCTTGGCGCGCCGGCCACCGACCAGCAGCAGCGCCTGGTTGCCGGAGTCGGCGACCGAGTGCACCGACTCGGCGAGCATCGAGCTGGAGCCGGTGAGCACGAAGCCGACGAACTTCGCGACGGCGATCGCGAGGTTGGCGAGCAGCGCGGCGATGATCGCGCCGCCCCCGTGGGTGTGGCTTTCGCTCACCGCTGCGTCCTGCGCTTGAGTGCCCCGATGGCCTCGACAGGCGTCGGGTCGGTGCCCCTGGACAGCGCCAGGTAGGTGCTCGCGAAGTCCGTCAGCCCGACGAGGGAGGCGAGCCGGGCGGGGGCGGACAGGCCCTGAGCCAGCAGCGCGCTGACCCCGACGCCGCGCTCGGCCGCGAGGTCGGCACAGACGTCGGCACCCAGCGCAACCTGCGGGAGCTCGCCCTCCTCGCGCAGCAGGACCAGCCGCAGGGTGGGGCGGGTCGCCTCGTCGAGCCGGTCACGGAAAAGCTCCTCCTCGGCCAGCACGCCCCGGGCCCAGGGTCCGTCGAAGCTGACCACCTGGTTGTGGGCGGCCTCCGGAAGCACCCCCCAGGTCGCCGGCGACTTCGCGTTCTCGTTGAGCTGGCAGGCGAAGCGGTACGCCGCGGCGCCGGTCAGCGGGGACGCCCCCCAGATCACCGGCATCGCATCGGCGAGCTCCAGTGCCAGGGCTTTGCCGGGGTTGGTCACGCTGTCGGCGTCGGGGCGGCAGCGCGTGGCGACCTGCTCCAGGACGGTGGCGGTCTCTGCCAGCTCCGCGGGTCCACAGCTGAGCAGGCCCAGCGCGTGGCCGGCCACCAGCAGTGGCACCGACAGCGACCAGATCGACGCCCGTGGCTGGCGGCCCTGCGTCACCGGTACGAACAGGCCCCGCCCACGACGCGTCAGCTCCTCGACCGGCGAGCGCTCGGCACCGACGCCCAGCAGCCGGCAGCCGCGGCGCACCGCCTCCTCAAGGCCGGACACCGTCTCGGCCGTACCGCCCGAGCAGGAGACCGCGACGACGAGGTCGGCGGCGCCTACCCACGCGGGCAGCCCGAACCCTCGATGGCCGATGATCGGCACGGGGCAGGAGGGTCCGGCGACGGCGGCCAGCACGTCGCCGGCGATGCCGCTGCCCCCCATCCCGCAGACCACGACGGCGCGCGGCCGGCCGTCGTCTGCAAGTCCGGAGAGCCCGGCCTCAGCGGAGCGGACAGCGGCCTCACGCACCTGCGCAGCTCCGCTCGCGACCTCCCGCAGCATCCCCTCGGGGTCGGCCGCCATCAGCCCCGCAGCGTCGTCCATGTCAGGCGGTCCGTTCACGTGGACGGGCGCGCCTCGTCGATGAGCAGCACCGGGATGTCGTCGCGTACCGGGTAGGCCAGACCACAGCCGGTGCAGACCAGCGCGCCGGCGCCGTCGAAGGCTGCCTCGTCGATGCGCAGCGGCGCCTTGCAGGCGGGGCAGGCGAGGATGTCCAGCAGTCCCGCGTCCAGCTTCATGGCAGCAGCGTAGGACTTCAGGCCCGGATCAGGCCCAGGACGTCGTCGCGCACCCGCGCGGTGGTTGCCGCGTCCGGGGCCTCGACGTTGAGGCGCAGCAGCGGCTCGGTGTTGCTCGCCCGTACGTTGAACCAGACCCCGTCGCCGAGGTCGACCGTGAGGCCGTCGAGCTCGTCGAGGTCTGCGTCCGCATACTTCGCGCGGAGCTCGGCGACCTTGGCCGGCGCGTCAGCGACGGTGGAGTTGATCTCGCCGCTGGCGACGTAGCGGGCGTAAGGGGTGAGCAGGGCGGACAGCGGGCCGCTCTGCATACCGAGCGCGGCCAGGGTGTGCAGCGCGGCCAGCATCCCTGAGTCGGCGCCCCAGAAGTCACGGAAGTAGAAGTGCCCGGAGTGCTCGCCGCCGAAGACCGCGCCGGTCCGCGCCATCTCGGCCTTGATGAAGGAGTGGCCGACCCGGGTACGTAGCGGGATGCCGCCCCGCTCGCTCACCACCTCGGGCACGACCCGACTGGTGATCAGGTTGTGGATGATCGTCGAGCCGGGCGCCTTGGCCAGCTCGCGGGTCGCGATCAGCGCCGTCAGCACCGACGGCGACACGATCTCGCCCCGCTCGTCGATGACGAAGCAACGGTCGGCGTCGCCGTCGAAGGCCAGCCCGAGGTCGGCGCCCTCGGCGACCACCCGGGCCTGCAGGTCGGCGGTGTTGGCCGGCTCGATCGGGTTGGCCTCGTGGTGGGGGAAGCTGCCGTCGAGCTCGAAGTACATCTCGACGACCTCCAGCGGCAGGCCGGCGAAGGTCACCGGGACGGTCAGCCCGCCCATCCCGTTGCCGCAGTCGACGACGACCTTGAGCGGCCGGATCTGCCCGATGCCGGGCACCAGGCCGGTGACGAAGGCCGCGTAGTCGCCGAGCAGATCCAGCC
>JAYVYM010000154.1:0-4207 GCA_043784245.1 Frankiales bacterium | reverse complement strand
GCTGGGGGTGGGGCAGCTCCCCCGGCAGGTCGGCGGCCTGGACGTCCAGCGGCAGGTTCAGCACGACGGTGCGGCGCTGTCCCACTGCGGTCTGCACCGCCTCGCGCACATCGTCGACCGCCGTGGTCGGGGACCGGACCCGCCGCGGCAGTGCGCCGACCGAGGCGGCGAGGGCGTCCTGGTCGATCCGGAAGTTCGAGCGGACAGCGGCCGCCGCCGTGTCGGCCGCGAGCACCAGCAGCGGCGTCCGGCTCTTGGCCGCCTCGGTGATCCCGGTCATCGCGTTGGTCAGCCCGCAGCCCTGGTGCACGGTCAGGACGCCGAGCTCCCCGCTCATACGGGCGTACGCGTCGGCCATCGTCGCGGCGCCGCCCTCGTGCCGGGCCGCGACGAAGCGCGCTCCGCCGGCGACCAGAGCGTTCGTGACGTGGAAGTTGCCGCTGCCGACGACGCCGAAGACGTGCCGGGAACCGGCCTCGCCCACCAGGCGGCCGACGGCCTCCGCGACGCGCACGGCCTCAGCGCTCGATCAGGGCGAGCACCCGCGCCGGGCTGCCCGAGCCACCAACGATGGGCAGCGGCGACGCGATGAGGACCGCGCCGGTCGGCGGCAGCCGGTCCAGGTTGCGCAGCTGGGTGAGGCCGTACTTGCCGGCACCAAGCAGGAAGCTGTGGCACGGGAACGGCGTGGAGAACGAGTGCGCGGCGCCGGCGTCGGTGCCGACCGTCTCGGTGCCCAGGCCGAGGATCGGCGTGGACTCGGCCAGCCACCGGGCGCACTCCACAGAGACGCCGGGGCTGTGCGGTCCGGTCTCGGTGACGTTGAGCGCGTCCTGCTGGCTGTCGGCGCGGGCGTCCCAGCCGGTGCGATAGAGCAGCCAGCCATCCTCCGGCAGCGGTCCGTGCTCCTTCTCCCATGCCTGCACGTG
This sequence comes from Frankiales bacterium, assembly GCA_043784245.1. Lineage (GTDB taxonomy): Bacteria > Actinomycetota > Actinomycetes > Mycobacteriales > SCTD01 > JAYVYM01. Next base: position 3,278 of record JAYVYM010000154.1, on the reverse strand, counting down.
GCTGATCTCGAGCAGGAAGTCGGGGTCGGCGGCCGACTCGGCGCTGTGGTCGATAACGACGGCTGGCGCCACGAGCTGCACCGGCGGGACCGCGCTGATGTCGATCTTGTCCTGGCCGGTGACCCAGTGATTGGGCGCGTCGAAGTGTGTGCCGGTGTGCTCACCGGTGGTGATGTTGTTCCAGTACCAGGCGGGTCCGCGCTCGTCGTAGCGGCTGATCTCACGCAGCTGGAAGCGATCGGTGTTCCCGAAGGGCTCGGGGAGCTGCAGGATCGGCGTGCTCGAGGACAGCGGCGCGGTCAGGTCGACCACCTCCACCGCCCCGGAGGCGACGGCGGCCATGAGGTCGGCGAGCAGGGACATCGGAGTCCTCCAGAGTAAGATCGGGGAGCAGCGCCCGCACCAGGTCGTGACCGCAGTGCCCGCAGAATCTAGCCACCCAGCGCCGAACGGATCACGACGATGCGGCTGGCCGACCATCACCGCCGGGACGGTCTGCAGGGCAAGGCGACAGGCAGCAGCGACGCACGGCTCCGCGCTGTCACGTCACCAGCCGAAGACGTCGCGCAGCCGCCGCTCCCCGGGACGGCTCCGCCTCCCCCGCCTGCCGCTGCGCCGTGCTGACCGCCGTGTCGAACGTCGCGCGCAACGCCCTTGAAATAACGGCCGGGGACGAGGTGGCCGTACAAGTCGACGGCGTGCGAGATCTGGCTTTGCCCGAGGACGAACGTCAGCTCGGCGAGCTCGGCGCCGGAGCGCGCCAGCAGCAGCCTCGCCGCGGTGGGCCGCAGGTCGTGGAAGGCCAGGTCCCACCGGCCGGCGGTGCGGGTCGCACGCCAGGCGTCGTGATAGAAGTTGATCTTGTTCATCCACGTCCCGACCGGACTGGCGAACACCGCGCCAACATCCGCCGGCCCCAGGGTGTCAAGGTTGACCGTGATCTGGACGGCCATCGGCACTCGTGGCGGTCCACGAACATCCGCATCCGCCGCTGATGGTGCGTGGTCGCAGCGGCCGCATGGCTGTCGCTAACCGGATGCATCGATTGCTCTTCGAGTGCCAAGTGGCGGCGTCGACTGTCTCCGCGGCGGCTTCGCTGAAGCCAGCCGCAGTCCAGTCGAGCTCGCCACACACGGCCCGGCCTCTAGGTTGGTCCGGACATGCATTTGACCCGGCTCACGCTCAGCGCCGGTGGTTGCAGCAAATGGCCGCCTGAAGCGAAGGGACGACCATGATCACCTTCAACGAGATTCTGCTCTTAGGCGGCCTCGACCCCAGGGACGTGAAGATTCTGCGGCACGGCATGGTGGGTCGACCGCAGATCTACGACACCTGGCGAAGCAACCGCGCGGTCTTCGAGGGTTTCCAAGCTCGACAAGGCCGAAACGAGGTACCAGAAGACGGGTACGTTGCGAGCTTCGTCGTCAGCCGGCAGGACAAGACCACCTTCGTGGGCATGTTCCGGAGCGGCGGATCAGTCCTGGCACCTGAGGGTGATTTGGACCCGCTCACCGGCGATACATACCCCGGACGGCGGATCTACGACCTGATTCGCGTTCCAGGCTGGGAGGAGTACGAGGGCAGGCTGGTAATCGAGTGGCCGTCCGGCTCAGCGGGACGCGCGTGGCATCGCCGAGCCTCGTCGGCACAGTGGCGCGTACTCGAAATCGCCGACCAGCACGACCCTTGGCCGGGTTGGCGCCAGTTCTACTGCCTCGCGGACGAGCTGCCCAGGCTGCCTGCAGAGTGGCGCTCGATGCTGGCGCACACCAAAGGCGTCTACTTGTTGATCGACCTGAACGATGGGGGCAGGCAGTACGTCGGTTCAGCCAAGGGCACCGACAACCTGCTTGGCCGGCTCCTCGGCTACACGCGGGGCGGGACCAACGGCAACAAGGGCCTGACCCGTGGTCACAGCTACCGGATATCGGTCCTCGAGCCCGTTGCGATGCTCACGCCGGACCAGACCATCGAGGACATCGAGTCGCAGTGGAAGGACCGGCTGGGGACTCGGCTGTACGGCCTCAATCAGAACTGATCGGCACCGCGACCGCCGGGTCGCCGCTGGCCTGGTCGTTCTTATGATCAAATCCGGACGATCGCGAGCACCTGTTGTCAGTGCATCACTGGCGGTCGGCCCACCGCCTGCTGGCGCCGGAGCTTCTGACGCCCTGAAGGACTCGGAACCATGGTCGTTCATCGGCCCGCGACGACCGTCAGTCAGAGGCTCGAGCTGGATTACTCCCCGCTACGTGCTTCCAAACGTCAGACCGCGCAGAAGCGTCGTTACTCGACCGGCCCGACCTGAAGTTCCGCGGGCGCGCCCTGTCTCAGACGTGCCTACGGCGATGTGCCGGGAGACCTGGCAGGGTGTCGCGGTGCCACCTACCGAGCCTGGCTGAGAATTGTTGCCCGAACGAGGGAATGCGGCCGCAGTCACGGTTCGATCCCAGCAAGGTACCGCCAGCTGCCCTCACCGGCGCCCCACCTAATTAGCAACTGGAGCAGCATTGCCGTCGCCCGACTTGAGCACTCGGGCGGAAGCCCCGAGGGGGCGTTCGAGGCCCTCATCTGGCTCTTCACAATCGAGGGTGTAGTCGGGGTCTAAAGCCGCGTCTCGAGCAGGAGGGATCGGGAGATGTAGTTGGTGAGGTTGCGGAAGCCCAGGGCTGCCGCGCAGGTGCTCGAGGCGCCCGTTGATCGGTTCGGTCGGGCCGTTGCTGGTGCCGGGCCGCTCGAAGTGAGCCAGGAGGTCGCCGGCTCGGCGCTTGAGGGTCCGCCCGAGCGTGACCAGCTCGGTCAGGGCCGCGGGGATACCGGAGCTGAGTGTGCCGGCGGACGCGCGGTCATCGTCGAGCTCGGGCCCGATCCTGTCGTCGGACCGCCACCAACCGTATTCGTGCGCAAGGAAGCCTCCATAATCGGCTCGTACGCCTCCAGCCGCACGTCCGTGGAGCGCCTCGTCGCGCTCGCCGCCAGCGGCGCGCTCGACCTTGCCCGCTCGATCACCCACGTCTTTCCCTCGACCAGTCGGACGGGGCCCTGCGCGTCCTACACAGCAAGGACGGGAACCCGCTCCGCGTAGTCGTCCGGCCCGACTGATAGCACTCCACCGAAGCGGCGCTTCGACACCAGCAACCCCAGCCACACCGGCTGTCCCTGCCTGGCCGACTACCCGATTCTCGGGCTCGACCGCGACAACGTCTACATCTCTACCAACGAGTTCACCGGCGACCTCCAGCACTTCAACGGCGCCCAGCTCTACGCTCTGTCGCTGG
>JAYVYM010000153.1:0-13767 GCA_043784245.1 Frankiales bacterium | reverse complement strand
GCCCGACGGGCGGCGCGGCTACGACCTGTGGGTCGGTGGCGGCCTGTCCACCAACCCCAAGCTCGGCCTGCGGCTCGGCGCGTTCGTCGAGCCGGCCCGCGTCGAGGAGGTCTGGGCGGGGGTCTGCTCGGTGTTCCGCGACTACGGCTACCGCCGCTCTCGGATGCACGCCCGCCTGAAGTTCCTGCTCGCCGACTGGGGTCCGGAGCGCTTCCGCGAGGTCCTCGAGACCGAGTACCTCACTGAGCCGCTGCCCGACGGACCCGCCCCCGCGACGCCGCCGGTGCCGGAGCGCGACCACGTCGGCGTACGCCGACAGGCCGACGGCCGGCACTGGATCGGAGCCGTGCCGCGCGCCGGACGTACCAGCGGGCGGCAGCTGCAGCGCCTCGCCGACCTGGCCGAGCGGTACGGCGACGGGCGGGCCGCCATGACGGCCCAGCAGGGCGTGGTGTTGCTCGGCATCCCCGGCGAGCACGTCGAGACCGTCGTGACTGAGCTGGAGACCGACGACCTGCGGGTACGGCCGTCGGTCTTCCGCCGCGGCGTGCTTGCCTGCACGGGCCTGGAGTTCTGCAAGCTCGCGATCGTCGAGACCAAGGCGCGCTCGGTCGACCTGTACAGCGAGCTGGAGAAGCGGCTGCCCGACTTCGACGAGCCGCTGACCATCAACGTCAATGGCTGCCCCAACTCGTGCGCCCGCTTCCAGACCGGTGACATCGGGCTGAAGGGCTCGATTGTCGACGGCGTCGAGGGTTTCCAGGTGCACCTGGGTGGGCGGCTGGGCGAGGACGCCGGCTTCGGCCGCAAGTCCCGCGGGCTCAAGGTCACCGCCGACGACGCACCCGACTACGTGGAGCGGCTGCTGCGCAGCTACCTGGCGCACCGCGAGCCGAATGAGAGGTTCGCGGTGTGGGCCAGGCGCGCCGACGAGGCGCTGCTGCGGTGAGCACCCGGGTCGGCGAGGCCCGATGACCGAGCGAGCCGCGCCGATGTGCTGCCCGTACTGCGGGGAGGAGTCGATCAGGCCCTGGGTCGCGGAGGCCGAGCAGGACGACCCGGCCGCCGGTCGCGCGCAGTGGCGGTGCGAGGCGTGCACCCGGGTCTTCGTGCTCCGCTACAAGGGCATCACCGGGCGCTGATGCCGGATGAACGACGCGACGATCCGGACACCCCGACTTCTGCTCCGGGCCTGGACGCCGGCCGATCGGGAGCCGTTCGGACAGCTCAACGCCGACCCGGTCGTGATGGAGCACTTGCCGGCGACGCTGACCCGGCAGCAGAGCGACGCCTTTGCCGACCGGATCGAGGCGCACCTGGACAAGCACGGCTACGGTCTGTGGGCGGTCGAGGTGTCCGGCGCCTTCGCCGGCTTCACCGGGCTGGCTTGGAGCAACGTCACCGGTGCGCCCGCCCTGGAGGTTGGCTGGCGGCTGGCTCGGACGTACTGGGGCCACGGCCTGGCAACCGAGGCCGCCCGGGCCGCGATTGACGTCGGGCTGCAGCATGTCGATGAGGTCGTGTCGTTCACCGCCGTAGCCAACAGGCGGTCATGGCGGGTGATGGAACGAGTCGGCCTCCGCTGGGTCAGGGAGTTCGACCACCCCCTCGCCGACCTGCCCGACCGGCTCCGGCGGCACGTTCTGTACGCCACCCCTCAGGAGTGCAGCCCGCACTCCACCTTGTCGCCGACCTGCGCCCAGCGCCCGGAGCGGGGGTCATCGCCGGGGGCTACCCGCCGGGTGCAGGGCGCGCAGCCGATCGAGGGGTAGCCGTCGTACTGCAGCGGGTTGACCAGGATGTTGTTGTCGGCGATGTAGTCGTCGTACTGCTCCTGCGTCCAGGTCGCGAGCGGGTTGACCTTGACCTTGGCGCGGCGCGCGTCCCACTCCACAACCCCGATCTCGCGGCGCGTCGTGGCCTCGTCGCGCCGGATGCCGGACGCCCAGGCGGTGTACGGCGCGAGTCCGCGGGTGAGCGGCTCGACCTTGCGGATCGCGCAGCAGGCGTCCGGGTCGCGCTGCAGCAGCTGACCGCCGTAGACGGCCTCCTGCTGGCCGACCGTGAGCACCGGCAGCACGGTACGTACCGTCACGTCGTACACCTGCGCCACGGCGTCGCGGGTGCCGAGCGTCTCGGCGAAGTGGTAACCGGTGTCCAGGAACAGCACCTCGATGCCCGAGGCAACCTTGGACGCGAGGTGCGCGAGGACGCCGTCGGCCATCGACGACGCGATGACGAAGCGGCTGCCGAACGTCTCGTCGGCCCAGCGGAGTACGTCTGTCGCGGAGTCGCCCTCGAGATCGCGCCCGGCCTGCGCGGCCAGCTCCTCGAGGTTGTCCACCTTCTCGGTCATGTTTTGAGTCAACACGTGTCCTTCAACGCGCGACCCACCGGGCCCCTTCCCGCAGGTATCAGACGGCCGGCTCGCGACTCCTCCCGGTAGACGCCGTTGCCACGAGGAGGGGTCATGTGTCCGTACGGACGAAACCACCGGACTGCCACGGGAGTGCTGGCCCGTGTCGCGTGAGGTGCTGGCGGACCGGCGACCGGCGGGGGCAGGATGGCGACCCCCGGTCCCGCGGGGCCAGGTCGAAAGGGGGAGCGTGCCGCCCCCGTCAGCGCACGAGAACCCCGAGGCAGGGCCGGCCCCCGAGAGTGCCGGGGACCTGCTGCGGCGGGCAACGGCCGGCAGCGCACCGGCCTGGGACGAGCTCGTCGAGCGTTTCACCTCCCTGCTGTGGGCGATCGCCAGGGCGCACCGGCTCGCCGACGCCGACGCCGGGGACGTCGTCCAGACGACCTGGCTGCGCCTGCTGGAGCACCTGGGTCGCATCGACGACCCCGACCGCCTGCCGGGCTGGCTGGCGACCACCGCCCGGCACGAATGCCTGCGGGTGCTGCGGCGGGCCGGTCGGGAGCTGCCGGCCGCCGACGACGCGCCCTTCGACGTGACGGACGCCGCCGACCCGCTGGACGTTCGGCTGGTCCTGCAGGAGCGCGACGCGCGGCTGTGGGAGTGCTTCGGCGGGCTGTCCGGGCGCTGCCAGACGCTGCTCCGCGTGCTGATGGCCGATCCGGCGCCCAGCTACGCCGAGGTGTCGGCGGCGCTCGACATGCCGGTCGGCAGCATCGGTCCCACCCGCGCCCGCTGCCTGGGGCGGCTGCGAGCGCTCGCCCAGTCCCGCGGCCTCTCGCTCGCTGGCCTCACCGAGGAAGGAGCACCATGAGCGGTGACAAGGTCATGCTCGACGACGACGCCCTGGTCGCCCGCCTGCGGGCCGTTGCCAGCGAGGCCGACCCGGTGCCCGCGCTGGTGCTGGACCTGGCCCGTACGGCGTTCACGGTGCGTGACCTCGACGCCGAGCTGGCGGTGCTGCTGGTCGACAGCGCCGAGTCCGGCTCCGATCTGGTCGTGGTGCGCGGCGACAATGACGTACGGCTGCTGTCGTACGAGGCGGCGGCGGTCGGTCTGGAGCTGCAGGTCGAGGTCCGGGACGGCAGGTGCACCTTGCTCGGGCAGGTGCTCGGCGCGCGGCCGGCCTCGATCATCGTGGAGTCGGGCGATGACGAGGTCGCGGTCGAGCCGGACGCGCAGGGTCTGTTCCGCGCCGATGGGCTGGCGACCGGTCACCTCCGGCTGCGCCTCGTGACGGCGACGGGTCTGATCGTGCTGACGCCCTGGACGTCGGTGTGAGCGGTGCTTCGCCGAGTCAGGTCGGTACGGGCGTCCCCGACAGGATCGGCACCGGCACGCCGTAGTCCGGCAGCCGAGGTCGACCGGCGAGCAGCGCGACCAGGACGGCGCGCGGCGTCGCGGTCAGGTCCCCGGCCGCCCGCTGCTCGGCGAGCCGACGGGCCACTTCAGCGGCTACCTGTGGCGCAGCGAAGGACGTACCTGACCACACCGCCCACGGCCTGCTGTCCTGCATCGGCCAGTCGTCCGGGCCGGTTCCCGGGCTCAGGGCCGGGTCCTCCCTGCCACGGACGTACGTCGAGACGACGCCCTCACCGACTGTGGACACGTCGACCCAGTGCCCGTGGCTGGACCACGGCGCCGGCTTCAGGTCCGAGGTCAGCGCCGCCACCGCGACGACCCGGCGGAACGCCGCGGGCCAGCATGGCCGGGTGTCCCCGTAGTTGCCCGCCGCCGCCACCAGCAGCACGTCGTCCTGCTCGCCCTCGCTGAGCAGCTCGAGAGCCACCTGGAAGGCGAGCAGCGGCTGATCGTCGACGGTCTGCACACCGAGGGAGAGGTTGACGACCTCGGCCCGGTCCTCGCGCACGGCAACCAGGAGCTGCTCGGCGACCCGCACTTCGCTGCCGATCCCATCGCTGTCGACCGCCCGCCGCACGCGCACGTTGCCCGCAGGCGCCACCTGCTGGACCACTCCGGTGGCGAAAGCACCGTGTCCGGCGGCGGCGTCCAGCAAGCCGTCGCCGCCGGGCAGCGGGAAGGCGTCGAGGGCGTCGACGTTGTCCGCGGACAACAGTGCGCTCTGCCAGTCGTGCTCGTGGCCCTTGACCGCGACACCGGTGTCGATGACCGACAGCAGGACGGCGCCCAGCCCCGGTGCCGGTCCGGCCGGCAGACTGGCCAGCTCGGTCCTGGCCGGGCCGCCTTCGCCCTTGCAGATCACCCCGAGCGGTACGACGTGGTCGGCAGAGGCCTCGTGTCCGGCGGCCCGGACCTCGCGGGCCACCTCGACCAGCCGGTCGGCCCGCACGTCGTTGCCGGACAGCACGAGCAGCCTGCCGTCGAGACGTTCCTCGGCTCCGCCCACCTCTTTGATGAGCCGGGCGTACAGCTCGGGCTCGTCAAGGGCCAGCCCCGGACGGACGAGCAGGGCGCCGCGTACGACAACCGTGCTGCCCTGCTCGCCCGGCACGCGGTGGACGTCGAACTGCTCGACGTCGCCACCGGCTCGACGCTCCGCCAGCAGCTGCGTCAGCTGATCCTGAAAGCCCTGCGAGCGCTTTCCGGGCAGCAGGGCCGCACGTTGCCGGCCGACGCTCTCGGCGTCGCGCCGTCGCTGATCTCCGGTACGCACCGCCCCCACGTCCGCACGCCGGCCCGTACGGTCATCGTCCCGCTCCTGCATGGCGTCCCCCACCTCGGTAAGAGTTACCGTCGCGATCTCATCGGCGACGTCGAGCGGGGCCCAGCATGGCCGAACGAAGGGCCGAACGGGTAGCACCGCGACCAGCCGAGGACCTGGTTGCACTGGCGGACCGCATCTATGCCGGCGTCGTCGTCGATCCGGGTAGCTACCGCCCCGGGGCGGCGCGACTCCTGGAGCGGGCCCGCCGTGAGGGTCCGGCCGAGGCGCTGGTCGTCGCGCTGCGGGCGCATGCCTGGGCCGAGCGACTCGCCGTACGCAACGCCTCCGCACGCCGCCTGCTCGACGAGGCGGTCCGCCTGGCCGAGCGGCACCGCCTGGACCGGCGGCTCGCCGAGGTGCTGGTGAGTCGCGTCGCTGTCCAGACCGAGCTCGGCCACCTCGCGGCAGCGCAGCGCGACGCCGACCGGGCGGCCACCCTGCTGCCACCGGCCGGACGTGCCGAGCTGCTGTTCCAGCAGGCCGTGGTGCACCAGAACGCCCAGCGGCTCGAGCTCGCCGCCGGTCGCTACCGGCGCCTGCTCGCCGGCCCCGACTGCCCGGTCGTCATCCGCGCGAAGGCCGGAAACAACCTGGCGCACCTGGAAGGACAGCTCGGGCACAGCGCCGCGGCGCGCAGCCTGCTGGACAGCGCGGCAGCCGACGCGGTCGCCGCCGGACCCACCGTCCAGGCGTACGTGGCACTGACCCGCGCCTGGGTCGAGGTGCAGGCCGGCCGGCTCACGCGGAGCCTCACCTACTTCGATGAGGCCCACCAGCGCTACGAGGCAGCAGGTCTGCCGCTCGGCGAGCACCACCTGGAGTACTCCGACGCCCTCGCGGGCCTGCGACTGCTCCCGGAGGCACTCGCGGCCGCCCGCCGCGCTCTGGCGGAGCTGCCGGAGGGTGAGGTCTCGCTGATGGCCGCCGAAGCACGACTGCGCGTGGCCCGGCTGTCGCTGCTTGCCGGTGACGCCCCGGCTGCCCTGGCCGCCGCCGAGTCCAGCGCCGCGCTGCTGAGCCGGCAGCGACGCCCGGGGCTGCTCGCGCGCGCAGCGGTGCTCACCGGTGAGACGAAGGCGCTCGCCTCGGCGCTTACCGGTCGCGAACTCGGCCGGCTCCGGCAGTGCGCGCGGATACTCGAGCGCTGCGGGATGCGCAGCGACGCCGTCGAGGCCCACCTGCTCGCCGGGCGGTACGCGTTGCGCGCTGGACAGCCCGGAGCGCCGGCCGGACAGCTGCCGGCCGCCACCCCCGACCCGCAGGCAGTAGCCAGCCTGCGCTCGGCGGTCCGCTTGTCGCACGGAGCGCCCGTCCTGCTGCGCACCCGCGGCCGGGTCGCTGCGGCCCTGCTGGCCGCCGAGACAGACGATCGGAAGGCCGTGCTGACCGGCTGCCGGCGGGGTCTGGCTGACCTTGATCGGCACCGCCTGGCGCTCCCCTCGTACGAGCTGAGGGTGCTGGCGTCGGCACATGGCGCCGAGCTGGGCGTCCTGGGGCTGCGCGCACTCACCCGTCCCCGCCAGCTCGGCTCGCGGCCCACGACGCCGGCCCGGGTCTTCGACTGGCTGGAGCGCACGCGGGCCGCGGCCCTCGCCCCGGTAGAGGCGCTCACCGGACCGCGGGTCGAGCACGGGTTGGTGACGCTGCGAGGTCTGCAGGGCGAGCTCGCAGTCCTGCGCGACGCGGGAGCAGCCGAACCGGCGGCCCTGCTGCGCCAGGTCGTCGAGGCCGAGGCGGAGCTGCGCCGGGCCAGCTGGTCGCCGGAGAGCTCGGTCCAGAACGCCCCGGACGGCCGTCCCCTGAGTGCAGCGCAGGTGCGCGAGCAGGTCGGAGCTGCCGTACTCGTCGAGTTCGCCGCGCTCGACGGGCAGCTGCTGGCCGTGGTGCTCGACCGCCGGCGTACCCGCCTCGTCGAGCTCGGGGCGGCCCACGGCCTCGACGAGGAGCTCGACGCGCTGCAGTTCGCCCTGCGCCGGCTGGCCCGTCCAGGGTCGGCGGCGGCCGCGGAGGGGGCCCGCTCCATCGCGGAGCGCTCGCTGTCCGCTCTGCGCAGACGTGTGCTGCTGCCCCTGGGCATCGACCCCGCGGCGCCGCTGGTCGTGGTCCCGGTCGACGCCCTCCAGCGCGCCCCGTGGGCAGCCCTGCACCCGGGCCCGACCACCGTTGCACCCTCGGCCCAGGTCTGGCTGCGCACCCGGCAGGCCGCGGCGCCGTCCGGCCGGGTTGCCCTGGTCGCCGGCCCACGGCTGCCGGGCGCCGTGCCGGAGGTACGGGCCCTGCAGGCGCTGCATCCGACCGCCGTCATGCTCGTCCCGCCCGAGAGCAGCGGGGCGGCGACCATCGAGGCCCTTCGCGGGGCCAGGCTTGCGCATCTGGCCTGCCACGGTCTGGTGCGCGCGGACAACCCGGTCTTCTCCTCGCTGCTGCTGGCTGATGGCCCGCTGAGCGTTCAGGAGCTGACGGTGGCAGCGGGTGCGCCCTTCCGCGTGGTGCTGGCCGCCTGCGAGTCAGGGGCGCAGACGCGCTACGCCGGCGACGAAGCCCTCGGTTTCGTGACGGCCTTGCTGGCGCGCGGCTGTGCGGGCATCGTCGCCAGCGGCGTGCCCGTCCCTGACGCGGAGGTTCTGCCGCTGATGTGCGCGCTGCACGAACGTCTGGTCGCCGGCGACACGCTGGCCGAGGCCCTCTGGTCGGCACGCAGCGCACTCGACCCGGCCGAGCCGGCGCAGTTCGCGGCCCGGTGCGCCTTCGACGCGTACGGCGCAGCCTGACCCGTCAGCCATCGACAACCCCCGGCGGACGGCGGGCCTGGGTCGGGTCGCTGCACTCGGTGCGCAGCAGCAGCCGGGCGAGCGGCCCGCGGCACAGCTCGTACGGCTGCTGGCCGGGCAGGTCGTCGGCCAGACGGACGGCGCGGGCGAGCGCGGCGGAGGACCCCGTACGGCGGTACTCCGCCAGCAGCGCATGGGCAGCGAGCACCGGGCCGTGCAGCCGGCCCGGCTGGGCGCGCTCGCGCAGGCCCCAGGCGTCGGCCAGGTCGGCCAGGTCGGCCTCCGCGGTGAGGACGGCGGCCCGCTGCAGGGCCCAGGCGACCGCGAGCACCTGGTCCGGGGTCGCGGCACACCAGGCCGGCCCGCCGGCCTCCAGCTCGGCCTGGGCCGTCGTCCAGCTCGGCGCGACGGGGGGCGGCGGTCCGACCGCCGGCAACGCTGCCGCGAGCTCCGCCCGCATCGCGACCAGCGACGGCCAGCGGTCGGCAGGGCTGGTCGCGAGCGCGCGGCGCAGGACGGCCTCGCCGGCCGGCCAGGCCGCGGCGCCGCACTCCCCCAACCCGGCCGGCGCGGCGGCCGCGACCTGGCGCAGCGCTGCAGCCCGCTCGGGATCGAGGTCGAGGTAGGGCGCGTCGGTGAGCAGCCGCCAGAGCAGGGTGGCAAGCGCGTACTGCTCTCCCGCCGCCGTCACGTCCGGCGCCGGCCGGCCGGCCAGCATGGCGGCGGCGGCCTCGGGCTCGACCGACTCGCCGCCCGCCGCCCGTGGCGGTGGGGGCAGGCCGGGCAATACCGCCAGGCCGAAGTCGACGAGCACGACGCGAGGTGCGCCGGCCGCCACCTCGATCAGCACATTGCCCGCGTGCACGTCACCGTGCAGGGTGCGCCGGGCGTGCAGGGCGACGTATGCGTCGAGCACCGCGAGCGCGAGCCGGCGCCGGGCCGGTGCCGCTGACACCGGGTCGCCGAGCCGCCGGGCCGCGAGGTCGGCCGGCTCACCGGCCACCCAGGACGTCACGAGGCGCCCTTCCACACCCCCGTCGGGGCCGGAGACCGCGAGCACCGCCGGCGCTCCGTCGCCCCGTAGCCTGGTGAGGGCGGCCAGCTCGCGGGCCAGCGCATCGCCCGCCCACGGCCCGGGCGCGAGGACCTTCACCGCACAGGGCGCGCCGTCGGCCAGCTCGCCCTGCCACACCTCGCTGTCGCGCAGGGCGCGGACCAGGCGGACCAGGACTGCGGGACCGACCCGGTCGCCGACGCCGCCGCGCAGCCCGGCCGGCACGGCGCCGGCACTGCCCTCGACCGCCAGCAGCTCGGCCCGGCACAGCGCTGCGAGCACGGGGTACGCGCTCTCGAGCACGTCCTGCGGGTCGCTCCCCCGGTCCCGGCAGTGCGCGAGCACGGCGCCCGCCAGGGTCGTCGGGGTGCGGAAGCGCTCGAGCAGGGCGGCGGCTTCGGTGGGCAGCACCCTTGGGCGCTCGCGGCTGCCCGGCCGTACGACAACCACCTCGTCCGCCGGTACGCCGGACGCGCCACCCGGCAGCAGCTGCACGTCGGGCGGCAGGACGAAGACCCTGGCGCCCGCTGCCACGAGAACGTGCGGCGTCACAGCAGCACCCGGTCGCGGGGCGGCTGCCACGTCGTGCTGTCCAGACCGGCCGCGGCGATCCCTGTCACGGCCAGCTCGAGCACCTCGCCGGCCCTGGCACCGGGCAGCTGCGCGGCTGCAGCGGCCAGCTCGGCAGCCGCGACGGCCGTCACGAACGCCCGCCATGACGTGCCGGGCGGGTCGGTCCCCCGCGACACCAGGCCGACCGGGTCGCACTGCCCGGTGAAGGGCACGCCCTGCGCCGGCAGCCCCGCCAGCCGCTCGGCGAGCCGGACCGCGAGTGCGTCGGCCCTCGCCGCGCTGGTCGTGTGCAGCACCAGCTTGTCGGGGCGCAGGACACCCTGTGCGGTGCCGCCGACCTTGATGCTCGGCACCTGCAGCTCGACGACGACCCGCAGCACGACGGGCAGCGCCGCGGAGAGGGCGTGCGGCAGCGGGCTGACGTAGACCTTGTGTCGCAGCCGGTCGCGGTCGAGGTCGGGCCGCGAGAAGGACTGCCAGTGCGGGCCGGTCTGCGGCGCCCATCCCTCGAGCAGACCGGGCGTGGCGCGGGCGCTGCTCACGGCCAGCCAGGCCAGCCAGCGGGGGTCGTGCGTACGCCGGGCGCGGGGGCCCAGCGCGACCGCTCCGGCGCGGTAGAGCAGCGGGGCGAGGACGTCGGGGCCGTGCCCGCACCCGGCGAGCGCCGCAGCGCGCAGCAGCGCGCGGCGCGACAGCAGCGGCAGGCGGTCGCCGGGTGCGGGCCGGTGCATCGCCGTCAGCCCTTTCCGGACGGGGCGGCGGGCCGGCTGTGCCCGACCTCGAGCGCTGATCGCAGCCCCTCGAGCTGTTCCAGCGACGGCTGCAGCGTCTCCACGGCCCGCTCGACCTGGGCGAGCGCCGCCTGCAGGACCTGGCGTGCCTGCAGCAGGTCGGACTCGTCCAGCACGTCGCGCAGCCCGCCGCTGACCGGCGTCGTGGGTGGCGGGAGCGTCGGCGGCCGGGTCGGCGGCGTCGGCGGAAAGGTCGTGTCGTCGACGGGCAGCAGCGGTGTCAGCGCGAAGGCGCCGATCTCGGCTGCCACCCGGTCCACAGCCTCGAACCGGCCGCGGCGGACCGGCTCGGTGGCGGCGACGACGGCCGTCCCGAGCGCTGCGACGGCGACGGCCGCGGCGACCGCCGGGGACGTCTCGGGCACGGTCGGGGGGTTGGTCAGCGGGTCGTGGAACAGCTCGTTCCAGGGAGCCCGCCGCAGCCCGGCGACGTCGACGTAGAGGTCCTTGATGTAGAAGCCCACGGGGTTCTCCTCGGGTGCGTGGCGCCGGTGAGCGCCGGGTTGCAGGACGCGACTGCGTCCGCACCGGTCAGAGCCACCGCCCGCCGGATCTGATACGCCATTAGGCTTAACTCGTGAGCGCCCCCGTCCCCGCGCTCGTCACGCTGCACCTGTGGCGGGTGCGACCGGGCGCGGTCCCGGCGGCGCTGCTGCGGATGGGCCTGGACCGCGGCCGGGTGCGGCGTATGCCGGGCGTGCGGTTCGCCAAGCTGCTCGGTACCGGCGACGGCCGCACCTTCACGGTGCGCGACGCCGACCCGACCCGATGGGGCCTGCTCGCGACCTGGGCCCGGCGCGAGGACGCCACAGCCTTCGAGTCGTCTCCCGTCGCGCGGGGCTGGGCCGGGCTTGCCGAGCACACCTGGCGGGCCGAGCTCCTCCCCCTGGTGTCGCGCGGTCGGTGGAGCGGCCGGGAGCCCTTCGGCAACCCGGCGCCGGTCCGCACCGACGGGCCCGTCGCGGCGCTGACCCGGGCCCGCATCGTCGCCCGCAAGGCATCGCGGTTCTGGTCGGCCGTACCGCCGGTCAGCACCGACCTGCACGACAGCGCCGGTCTGCTGGCCGCGGTGGGCATCGGCGAGGCCCCGGTCGGTCTGCAGGGCACCTTCAGCCTGTGGCGCGACGCCACCGCCCTGCGCGAGTTCGCGCACCGGGGGGCCGCCCACCGCGAGGCCATCGCCCGTACAACGACCGAGGGCTGGTACGCGGAGGAGCTGTTCGCGCGGTTCGCCGTGGTCGGGACCAGCGGCACGCTCGACGGGCGGGACCCGCTGGCGTGACCGGCGGACGGGTCGTCGCGTGGGACCGAAGCCAACTGCAGGCGGGCGCCGAGGAGGTGCTCGACGTCTACGCCGAGGCGATGGAGGTGCCCCGGTCGCACGCCGCCGGCCGCCGCTCGATCCTGCTGGCGCACCTGGACCGGGCGGGCCTGCGAGCCGTTGCGGCGCGCGACCCGGGTGGCCGGCTGGTCGGCGTCGCGTACGGACACCTCGGCGCTGCCGGCCAGTGGTGGCACGACCGGGTGCAGTCCGCGCTCACGGACGCGGTCGGGATGCCGGCCGCGGAGGCCTGGCTGGCTTCGGCCTTCGAGGTGTGCGAGCTGCACGTACTGCCGGCCAGCCAGGGCACCGGGCTCGGCCGCGAGCTGCTCGACGCCCTGCTGATCGGCGGACCGGCTCGGACGGCGGTGCTCACCACCCCCGACCGCGAGACCCGCGCGCGCAGCTTCTACCGCTCCGCCGGGTGGGTGGATCTGCTGCGACGGCTGCGCTTTCCCGGCGACCCTCGCGAGTTCGCCGTTCTCGGGCTGCGGCTGACGGTGACGTCGCCCTAGGCTTGCGGCAATGGCGACCGGCTGGTGGGGATGACGACGCTCGACTCCCGGGACCGGGCCGTGGTGATCGGCGCCGGGCACAACGGCCTGGTGGCGGCCTGCTACCTCGCGCGGGCCGGCCTGGACGTCACCGTGGTCGAGCGCGACACGGTCGCCGGGGGTGCGGTCTCCACGGTCGAGCGCTTTCCCGGCTACCGGATGGACCGCGGCTCCAGCGCGCACATCATGGTGCGGCACACCGGCATCGTGGAGGACCTCGCACTCACCGACTGCGGCTTGGAGTACCAGGACCTCGACCCGTGGGGTTTCGCGCCGTCCGGTCCGGCCGACGACCAGCGCGGCATCCACTTCCACGTCGACCTGGATCGCACCTGCGCCTCGATCGAGGCGGTCTGCGGGGCTCGCGACGCCGACGCCTACCGCGCCTTCGTCGTCGACTGGTCGGCCCGCAACCTGCGGGTCTTCGAAGCTTTCCAGGGCGCGCCGACCGGGGCGCACCTCGGCCGCACGCTCTGGGGCGTCGGCAAGGGCACCGGCCTCGGTGGGCTCGAGCTCTCGCGGCAGTTCCTCTCCAGCGCCGACGGACTGCTCGACGAGCACTTCGACGACGAGCGGCTCAAGACGGCGCTGGCCTGGATGGGCGCGCAGTCCGGCCCGCCGACCCACGAGGTCGCCACCGCCGACCTGGTCGGCTGGAACACCGTCATGCACCTGCGCCCGCCGGGTCACCCCAAGGGCGGCAGCGGGAAGCTCAGCGACGCCCTGCAGGCGCGGCTGGAGAGCTACGGCGGCCGGGTGCTGCTCGGTGACGGCGCCGCGCGGGTGCTCCTGCGCGACGGTCGGGTGGCGGGCGTACGCACCGAGGCGGGCGCCGAGCACCGGGCGGCCACAGTCATCGCGGGCTGCCATGTCCTGACGACCCTGGAGCTGCTGGGCGAGGACGCCCCCCGGGACCTCGCCGAACGGGCGCGGCGCACCATCCGTACCGGCAACGGGATCGGCATGGTCGTCCGGCTCGCCACCGACGCGCTGCCTGCGTATCCGTCCGGCACCGGCGAGGAGCACCGCGCGATGCAGTTGCTCACGCCGTCCCGGCAGGCCCTGCGGCGCGCCCACGGCGAGTACAGCGCGGGGCTGCCGCCGACCGAGCCGGCGGCGCTGGCGATGACGTTCAGCGCCTTCGACGACACGATCTCCCCGCCGGGCAAGCACAACGTGACGGTGTGGGGGCAGTGGCACCCGTACGCGCTGTCCAACGGCGAGCGCTGGGACGACATCTCCGAGCGTGAGGGCACCAAGCTGGTCGAGGCCGTCGACCGCTACGCGCCGGGCTTCGCGGCCTCGGTCGAGCAGATGCATGTCCAGACGCCGCTTGACCTCGAACGCGAGCTGGGCCTGCGCAACGGGCAGGTCATGCACGTCGAGATGGCGTTCGACCAGATGTTCATGTGGCGGCCGATGCCCGAGCTGGCGCAGTACCGGCTGCCGCAGGTGCCGGGGCTGTTCCTGTGCGGTGCCTCGACGCACCCGGGCGGCGGGGTGTTCGGGGCGAGCGGCCGGTCCGCGGCGCGGGTGGCGCTGGCCGACCGGACGCCGTCGCTGCTGGCCCGCGCGAGAGCCTGGCGCCGTGGCTGATCAGC
>JAYVYM010000152.1:0-3047 GCA_043784245.1 Frankiales bacterium | reverse complement strand
CTCTCGGACCCGGACGGAGCGCTGCGCCGTGCCACCATGACCACACGGGGTCACGGAGGCGCCCGCGACCGTGGATGGAGGCGCAGTGTCTGAGCAGGGACCTGCGCGGCCGCACGGCTGGACGTCACCGGACGGCAGCCCGCCCCGTGACACGCCGCCCTCCGCTGCGCCGCCGACCTCGGCATCAGAGGCCGGCTCGGTGTCGCTCACCAAGGACGGCGAGCAGGACCGGAGCGAAGCAACGGGCCCCGGCCCGCCCGCGGCTCCGCAGGCACCGCCCGGCTGGAGCCCGACGCCTGCGCCCCCGGGCTATGGGCCGCCGCAGGCAGCCCAGGGTGGCGAAGCGCCTGCGCCACCAGGCTGGGGGCCGCCGCAGGCAGCCCAGGGCTGGGGCGTCCCGCAGGGCTGGGGGCCGCCGCAGGCAGCCCAGGGCTGGGGCGCCCCACAGGGCTGGGGTGGACCGCCCGCCGCGCCACGGCCCGGGGTCGTACCGCTTCGGCCCCTGGGGCTCGGCGAGCTTCTGGACGGCTCCGTCTCGGTCGTCCGCAGGTACCCGCGCCCGACTCTCGGACTGTCGGCGGCCGTCTCGGTGGTCACGACCCTGCTCGGCGTCGGGCTGTTGCTCCTGCTCCCCGACAAGCTGTTCTCCGCCGCCGGGACCTCGCAAGCCCTCACTGACGCGCAGGTAGGCGGAACGGTGGTCGGGAGCCTCGGCACCGTTGTCGTCGGCGGCCTGGCCGGGATCGTCCTCGCCGGCATCATCACCGTCGTGGTCGGTCAGGCCGTGCTCGGCGAGCCGCTCTCGACCGGCGAGGCGTGGCGGGCGCTACGGCCCCGCCTGCTCAGGCTGGTCGGGCTCGCGCTACTGACCGGGCTGGTCCTCGCCGTTGCGGTCGGCGTCGGCATCGGGGTTGCCGCGCTCAGCGTCGTGGTGGCGGGCGGCGCGGGGCTCGTACTCGGCGTACCCGTGGCGCTCGCCGGCGTGGCCGCCGCCATCTACCTCTACGTCAGGCTCTCCCTGGCGGCGCCCGCGCTGGTGCTCGAGAAGATCGGGATCATCGAAGCCTTCCGCCGCAGCGGGGTGCTGGTGCGGCGGTCGTTCTGGCGGGTGCTCGGCGTCCTGATCCTCGCTGCGCTCATCGCCGGCTTCGTCAATCAGCTCCTGCAGCTCCCGTTCGTGGTCCTCGGCGGGGGCATCGGCCTGTTCAGCGGCTCCCGCGACGTCGGCGTGACCGCACTCATCGCCGCCCAGATCGGCGCGGGCGTCGCGCAGACGATCACGGCGCCCTTCACCAGCGGTGTCCGCGCGCTTCTGTACATCGATCGCCGGATGCGCGCTGAAGGGCTCGACGTGGCTCTCGCCGCAGCCGCCGCCACCCCACGCTGATGCCGGTGCTGACCGGTCTGTCGCAGGCGGTCCTCGTGGCCACCGCCCCCCTGGGCCGTGATGCCGCCCGGGATGCGGCGCGTGCCGAGCTCACCCGCCAGCCGTATGCCGACGCCCAGCCGCCGCTGCTGTTGCGCCTGGTGGGCAGGGCATTGCGCGCGGTCAGCGACCTGTTCGCCGGTGCCGCGGCTCGCGTGGGTGACGGGCGGCTTGCCCGCCTGCTGCTCATCGCAGTCGTCGTCGGCATCGTGATCGTCGTTCTCGTCCGGCTCGGCCCGCTCCGCGATCGACGAGGCGCGACCGGGCGGCCGCTCTTTGACGGCAACGGGACCCGGACGGCAGCGCAGCACCGAGCCGCGGCGGACTCGCTGGCCGGCGAGGGCCGTTGGGCCGAGGCGGTCCGCGAGCGGCTGCGGGCGGTCGTGCGCGAGCTCGAGGCCCGCGGGATCCTCGATGCGCGGCCGGGCCGTACCGCCGACGAGGTCGCCCGCGACGCCGGCGCCGCAGTGCCGGCGCTCGCGGACGACCTTGCCCGGGCGGCTGGCGTGTTCGACGAGGTCTGGTACGGCGGGCGCGCGGCCGGACCGGAAAGCCTTGCCGCCCTGGTGGCGGTCGACGACCGGGTCCGTGGCGCGGCCCGGGTGTCCTCGTGACCGGTCCCGGCCCCGCACGCTGACCAGCCCGCCAGCCCGCCAGCCCGCCAGCCCGCCCGGCCGGCCGGGTGTCCTCGTTCAGTCGTCAACGGATTCCTGGCGGCGCGCCAACTGCGACCCGCGGAGCGCCCTGTACCTTCGTCGCGTGATCCAGCATCCTCAGCCGGTGTCGGGTCCGGCTGATGGGCCGATCCTGCTCGGCGACACGGTGCGGCAATCGCAGGTTCTTGAGTCGCTGGCAGCTGCGGTGAATTACAACCGCTGGCTGACGTCGATGGCAGTCCGCCATCTCGGTGATGCCCCGATCGAGCTGGGCAGCGGTCTGGGTAATTACGCGCAGGCTTGGCTCGATGCCGGTGTGCCGCGGGTCACGGTCACAGAGATCGACCCGTCGCGGCTCGCAAAGCTGAGGACCCGATTCGCAGGTCATTCGCGGGTGAGTGTCGACTCCTTCGACGTCCTGACCGAGCCGCAGGGTGCGTACTCAGCGCTGGTCGCCTTCAACGTGCTGGAGCACATCCCCGATCACGTTCGTGCCCTTCGTGGCGCGCACACCCTGCTCCGGGCCGGGGGCCTGGTGGTCATGTTTGTGCCGGCCTTCAACTTTGCGATGAGCCGCTTCGATCGACGCGTCGGGCACGTCCGTCGCTACACCGTCAAGAGCATGCGAGCGGCCATGGAACAGGCAGGTCTCGAGGTCCAGGAGGCCCGCTACGTGAACATGCCCGGGCTGCCGGCCTGGTTCGTGGGGATGCGCTTGCTGAGGGGGTCCCCGCATGAGGGTCCCCTGCTGAAGGCATGGGACAGGTACGTGATCCCGCTGGCACGTAGGTGGGAGTCCGGGCGCCGCATCCCCTTCGGTCAGTCGGTCTTCGCGGTGGGACGCGTGCCCGGCAGCGACACCGACGGCTAGCGGCTGCAAACGGTGTCATCGCAGCAGCGGCTGCACGGGCGGCCAGTGGTGACACCCGAGCACGATCAGGGCAGCACCGGGTGAACACCCTTGT
>JAYVYM010000151.1:0-7989 GCA_043784245.1 Frankiales bacterium | reverse complement strand
GGTCGTCGTTGCGGACGTGGCTGTACCGGATCGCGACCAACGTCTGCCTGGACAGCCTGCGCGGACGGAGCCGGCGGGCCCTGCCGATGGACCTGTCGTCGCCGGTGCCGGCCACCACCGAGCCGGTCGACGTGCTGCCTGACTCGGCCTGGCTCGAGCCGGCGCCGACCGGCGACATCCTGGGCAGCGCTGCCGACCCGGCGCAGCGGGCGGTGCTGTCGGACAGCGTGCGGCTGGCCTTCGTCGCCGCACTGCAGAGCCTGCCGCCCACGCAACGGGCGGTGCTGCTGCTGCGGGAGGTGCTGTGCTGGTCGGCGGCGGAGACTGCGGACCTGCTCGACGCGACGGTCGCGTCGGTCAACAGCGCGCTGCAGCGGGCCAGGGCGACGATGTCGACGCAGGACCGTCACACGCCTCCTGCGGCGCTGGCCCCCGGTCACGCGGACCTGCTGGCCCGCTACGTGCGGGCGTTCGAGGCGTATGACATCGAGGCGCTGGTCGATCTGCTGCGCGAGGACGCGAGCATCTCGATGCCGCCGATGTCGATGTGGCTGCGCGGCCGACCGGACCTGCGGGCCTGGTACCTCGGCACCGGGATCGGCTGCCTGGGCTCCCGGCTGGTCGCGACCAGCGCCAATGGGCTGACGGCGTACGGGCAGTACCGCGTCGACCCCGCCGGCGGCCACGCCCCCTGGTCACTGCAGGTGCTGGAGGTCGTCGACGGGCGGATCGCGCACGTGCACCACTTCCTGGACACGACACTGTTCGCGCGCTTCGGGCTGCCGCTGCACCTATAAGGCGCCCAGTTAAGGTCCGGACGTGCACATCCCCTTCTCCCCCTCACCGACGTCGAGCGTCGGGGTCGAGTGGGAGCTCGAGCTCGTCGACCGCGAGAGCAGGCACCTGCGCGGGGGCGCCAGCGAGATCTTGGACGAGCTGTCCCCGGGCCGCGAGCACCCCAAGGCCAAGCACGAGCTGCTTGAGTCGACGATCGAGATCATCACCGACGTCTGCTCGACGGTCGGGGAGGCCGAGGCCGACCTGGCCGCCACGATCGCGGAGCTGACGCCACTGGTCGAGGCGCGCGGGCTCGGGTTGATGTGCTCGGGCACCCACCCGCGCACCGACTGGCAGACCCAGCAGATCAGCCCGGACCCGCGGTACGCCAAGCTGATCGACGACATGCAGTGGCTCGCGCGCCGGCTGCAGATCTTCGGGGTGCACGTGCACGTGGGCGTGCGCTCGGCCGACAAGGCGATCGCGATCGTCAACGCTCTTTCCGGCTACATCCCGCACCTGCTCGCGCTGTCGGCCTCCTCGCCGTACTGGGTCGGCGCCGACACCGGGCTGGCGTCGGCCCGCTCGAAGGTGTTCGAGGGCTTGCCCACGGCGGGTCTGCCCTACCAGCTGTCGGGGTGGCCGGCGTTCGAGGAGTACCTGGAGTCGATGATCTCCACCGGGACGATCGCCTCCATCAAGGAGGTCTGGTGGGACATCCGGCCGCACCCGACCTACGGGACCGTTGAGCTGCGGATCTGCGACGGCCTGCCGACGCTGTACGAGGTGGGCATGGTCGCGGCGATCTCGCAGTGCCTTGTCGAGACGTTCGACCGCGAGATCGACAAGGGCTACACGCTGCCGATGCCGAAGGGCTGGGTGGTGCGTGAGAACAAGTGGCGCGCCGCCCGGCACGGCCTGGCGGCGCAGTTGATCACCGAGGACGGCCACGTACGGCCGGTGCGCGAGGCCCTCGCCGACCTCGTACACGAGCTGCGCCCGACCGCGCAGCGGTTGCACTGCGAGGCTGAGCTCGACCGGGTGACGAGCGTCCTGGCGGGTGGGGCGTCCTACCAGCGTCAACGGGCGGTCGCAGCCGCCAGCGGCGGTGACCTGACCGCGGTCGTCGACAGCCTGCTGCGGGAGTTCGCCGACGGCCGGCCGGGCGGCGCTGGGTGAGCGTGGCGGACCGCTGGCTCGCCCTACACGGCGACGACCTGGTGGCGCTGCGTCGCGACCTGCACGCCCACCCCGAACTCAGCCGGCAGGAGCACCGCACGACCGCGCTGCTCTGGGAGCGGCTCGATGTCGCCGGGCTCGCGCCCAAGGTGCTGGCCGCCGGCACGGGGCTGGTCTGCGAGCTCGGCGACGGCGACGGCCCGGTGGTCGGGCTGCGAGCCGACATCGACGCGCTGCCCCTGCAGGACGACAAGGACGTGCCCTACCGCTCCCGTACGCAGGGGGTCTGCCACGCCTGCGGCCACGACGTGCACACCGCGGTCGTGCTCGGTGCCGGCCTGGCGCTGGCCGGCGAGGCGTTGCCCGGCCGGGTCCGGCTGCTGTTCCAGCCGGCTGAGGAGCTGATGCCGGGCGGCGCGCTCGACGTGATCGCCGAGGGCGGTACGCAGGGGCTGTCGACGCTGTTCGCGCTGCACTGCGACCCGTCGCTGGAGGTCGGCCGGATCGGGCTGAAGAGCGGTCCGCTGACGGCCGCCGCCGACCTCGTCCAGGTCCGGCTGACCGGCCCCGGCGGGCATACCTCGCGGCCGCACAACACCGTCGACCTGGTGCACGCGCTGGCGACCGTCGCGACCGGGCTACCCGACGCGCTCAGCCGCCTGGTCGACCCGCGGGCCGGGCTGTGCCTGGTCTGGGGACACGTCTCGGCTGGCACCGCGTCCAATGCCATCCCGCGCGAAGGCGTGCTGCGCGGCACGCTGCGGGTGCTCGACAAAGGCGCCTGGGAGGCTGCCCCGCAGCTGGTACGGCGGCTTGTCGAGGGCCTCGCCGCGCCATTTGGCGCGATCGCCGACGTGACATATGAGCGAGGCGTGCCGCCGGTGGTCAACCAGCCGGCCGCGACGGCGCTGCTGTCGGAGGCCGCGACGACGGCGCTCGGCAGGGGCGCGGTCGTGCCGACGCTGCAGTCGCTCGGCGGCGAGGACTTCGCCTGGTACCTGGACCGGGTGCCCGGTGCGATGGCCCGGCTCGGTGTCCGTGCGCCTGCGTCCGACCGGCCCTACGACCTGCACCAGAGCGGCTTCGACGTCGACGAGGACGCCATCGGTGTCGGGGTGCGGGTGCTCGTGGCGGCGGCGCAGGCCGCCCTGACGGTGTGACACCGGCTGCCTGGCGGACCTGGACCGCGCTCGGCCTGGTCTACGTCGTGTGGGGCTCGACGTACCTCGCGATCCGGTACGTCGTGGACAGCCTGCCGGCGCTGCTCACCGCGAGCGCGCGCTTCCTGGCCGCCGCCGTGCTGGTCACGGTGTTCCTGCTGCTCCGCCGGGGCGTGGCGGTCTTCCGGTCGACCCCGCGACAGCTCGTCAACGCCGTCGCGATCGGGGTGCTGCTGCTGTGCGGTGGCAACGGCGGGGTGACGCTGGCCGAGCAGGCCCACCTGCCGTCCGGGCTCGCCGCGCTGCTCGTCGCCGGGGTACCGCTGTGGGTCGTCGTGCTGCGGGCGAGCGGCCGTGACTGGCCCACCCCGATCACGGTCGTGGGCGTCCTGCTCGGCTTCGTCGGCCTCGCGGTGCTGCTGCTGCCCGGCGCCCGGCCCGACGGCGTACGGCTCGGGGCCGTGCTCCTGGTCATCGCCAGCAGCGTGCTGTGGGCGCTCGGGTCCTGGACGGCGAGCCGGGTGTCGCTGCCCGCCGACCCGCTGGTCACGACCGTCGTCGAGATGCTCGGCGGCGCCATCGGCCTGGCTGCGCTGGGCTTCGCGCGCGGCGAGTCCGTGCGGCTCACCGGCGTACAGACGTCGTCCGTGCTGGCGTTCGCGTACCTCGTCGTGTTCGGGTCCATCGTCGCCTTCACCGCGTACTCCTGGCTGCTCGGGCACGCCCCGATCAGCTGGGTGTCGACGTATGCCTACGTCAACCCGGTCGTCGCCGTGCTGCTCGGCGCGGCCTTCGTCGGCGAGCAGATCACCTCGACGACGCTCGTCGGCGGTGGGGTGACGCTGCTGGCCGTCGCCGTCGTCATCGCCGAGGAGGGGCGTCGCAAGCGCGCCTTGCGGCCGGCTGTGCCCGCCGACGCCGCGCTCCACGAGGCCGCCCGCCGCTGAGGCCGGTGAACGGAACTGGCTGGCGTCGTCGCGGGCTTAGGCGGGCTTAGGCGCCGGTCGCGCGGCAGGGACGGGTACGCAGCTCGACCACGTAGTCATCCGGGGCGCCGGCGTCCTCGGCGGCCTGCGCCAGCACCCCCAGGTAGCGGGCAGAGGGCAGGCCACCCTCGTAGCCGTCCAGGACGTACACCCAGGCCACCTGCGAGGCCTCCAGCGTGTGCACGCGGACCTTGATCTTGCGGTACAGCCCGCTGTCGGCGCCCTCCCAGGCGTCGAGTGCCTCGCCGTCGGCATCGGTGAGGTCGTAGACCCCGACGTACACGTGCTCGCTGGGAGCTTCGACGAGGGTCGCCAGCGCACCCTCCCAGCCGAGCTCCTCGCCGCCGAAGGTCAACCGCCAGCCCTCGATCCAGCCGGTGCCGAGGACGGGTGAGTGCGGGCAGCGCTGCTTCATCTGCGCCGGGTCCAGGTTGCTGCCGTAGGCGGCGTAGATCGCCATAGAGCAGACCTTACGAGACGCCCGGCGAGCACCCTCGTCGCGGGGCGACAATGGACCGGTGACACGTATCGCGATCATCGGCGGCGGCCCGGCCGGCTACGAGGCGGCCCTGGTGGCTGTCCAGCTCGAGGCGCAGGTGACCCTCATCGACCGCGACGGGATCGGCGGCCAGTGCGTGCTGGCCGACTGCGTCCCCTCCAAGACCCTGATCGCGACGAGTGAGGCGATGACGTCGTTCTCGCACGCCGACCGGGTGGGGATCAGCACGCACGGGGAGGTCTCGACGCGCCTGGCCGACGTGAACGCCCGGGTCAAGGCGCTGGCCCTCGCGCAGTCCCACGACATCTCCGCCGCGCTGTCGCGACAGGACGTCGAGCTCGTGCACGGCCGGGCCACGTTGACCGCGCCCGGCAAGGTCGAGGTCACCGGCGACGACGGCACCCAGGTGCTGGCCGCCGATGCCGTGCTGATCGCGACCGGCGCCCGCCCGCGCGTCGTACCGGGCGC
The DNA here is from genome assembly GCA_043784245.1 of Frankiales bacterium. Classification (GTDB taxonomy): domain Bacteria; phylum Actinomycetota; class Actinomycetes; order Mycobacteriales; family SCTD01; genus JAYVYM01. The sequence goes on along the minus strand of JAYVYM010000151.1, from coordinate 2,920 downwards.
GGAGACCGACGGTGAGCGCATCCTGGACTGGCGCCAGCTGTACGAGCTGGCAGAGCTCCCCGAGCACCTTGTCGTCGTCGGCAGCGGCGTGACCGGCGCGGAGTTCGCCGGCGCGTACGACGCAATGGGCTCGCAGGTCACGCTGGTCTCCAGCCGCGAGCGGGTGCTGCCCGGTGAGGACGGTGACGCCGCCGAGCTGCTGCAGACCATCTTCGAGCGGCGCGGGATGGCGATCCGCCGCGGCCGGGCGGCCGGCGTGACGCGCACGGCCGAGGGGGTACGCGTTGAGCTCACCGACGGGACCGCGGTGCTCGGCAGCCACTGCCTGATGACGGTCGGCTCGGTCCCGAACACCGGTGGTCTAGGGCTGGCAGACGTGGGCGTACGACTGACCGACGCCGGGTTCGTCGAGGTGGACCGGGTGTCGCGCACCTCGGTCCCCGGCGTGTACGCCGCGGGCGACTGCACCGGCGTGCTGATGCTGGCGTCGGTCGCTGCCATGCAGGGACGGATCGCGATGTGGCACGCGCTGGGGGAGGCCGTCCAGCCGCTGCGTCTGCGTACGGTGTCGGCGAACGTCTTCACCGACCCGCAGGTCGCCTCCGTCGGCGTCACGCAGCGCCAGGTGGAGTCCGGCGAGGTCGCGGCCAGCGCCGTCATGCTGCCGCTCGCGACGAACGCCCGCGCCAAGATGCAGGGCATCACGGACGGCTTCGTGAAGTTCTTCTGCCGGCCGGGGAGCGGCACCGTCCTCGGCGGCGTCGTCGTCGCCCCGACGGCGAGCGAGTTGATCATGCCGATCTCGATCGCGGTGCAGCACGGGCTGACCGTCGACCAGATCGCGCACACCTTCGCGATCTACCCGTCGCTGTCCGGGTCGGTGACCGAGGCGGCCCGCCGGCTGATGCTGCACGGCAGCGAGCGCTGACACGGGGGCCAGCGCCGAGCGGGACAAGGCTGTCCAGGCAGACGGGTCAGGGGCGTTGGACGACCTCGACGACGCACCGCAGGCCCGGGGCTCTCGACAGCCTGGCGTCCGCGGTCAGGAGCACGCAGTCCAGTGACTCGGCAAGCGCGACGTACGAACCGTCGTACACGCTGAGGTTGTCGCGCAGGGACCAGCAGCGGGGCAGCAGGGGCAGGTGCGGCGCCCGTTGTAGCGGTAGCGCGATCAGATCGGCCAAGGCCTGCTGTGCCCGGGGCACCGGCAGTCGTTCGCTCAGCACCAGTCGCCGAAGGAGCGACGACACCTCCAGGTCGATCAACCCGGGCGCGGCGAGCACCTGACCTCGCAGGTGCGCCCGGGCCAGGTCTCCGTCCGCACCGTCGTCGGTCAGCGCGGGTGTGAGGACGCTGGCATCAACGACGATCACGGTCCTCCCGCAACACCGCGACGGCCACCTCGAGCGACAGATCTCCCCCGGTCCGTTCGCCAACTCGGTCCAGGACCTCCTCGAGCGTCGGACTGGCGGCCTCCGCGATCAACCTCGCGCGCAGGTACTCCTGCAGCGACTGGTGCGCCGCCGCCGCGCGTCGGCGCAGCACGATATGAGTCTCACTCGGGACATCCTTGATCTGCACGCTTGGCATGGCGCCAATATGGCGCCGTCAGGGCGACGATGCAACCCCCTTCCTGGATATCTGACGCGATACGGCGCAGAGATCACGTGAGGGGCGCTCTGACGTTGATCGACACAGACGGGCTCCCGGATCCGCCCCAGCCCGGCACCACCACCGATCAAGAGCCGGAGCAACTTCAGGAACTACGCGGTGCATCCGGGCTGAATCAGCCTGACGGCGTTACCGTCGCGTTCGGGTGGACACGACAAGCTCTTCAGAGCGATGCGCCCACTGAACATGCCAACGGGTTGGGTCCAGATGGGAGCGTGTGACGATGGCAGACGAGTCGCGTATCAAGTGCACGGCACTTCTCGGGAAGGTGATGGCCGCGGAGGAGGCCGCAGCGCTGATTATGCCCGGCGCCAATATCGGGCTCAGCGGATTCACCGGGGCCGGCTATCCCAAGGCCGTGCCCGCCGCTCTGGTCGAGCGGATCAGCGAAGCGACCGCACGCGGTGACAGCTTCAAGGTCGGCGTCTGGACCGGTGCGTCGACGGCGCCCGAGCTCGACGGTGCCTTGGCCGCCGTCGACGGCGTCGAGCTGCGGATGCCCTACCAGTCGGATCCGGTCAGCCGGGCCAAGATCAACGCTGGGTTGATGGATTACCTCGACGTACACCTCTCGCATGTCGCGCAGATGGTGTGGGAAGGCTTTTTCGGACACCTCGACCTCGCGGTGGTCGAGGTGTCTGGGATCACGGCCAACGGCGAGCTGATCCCGTCGTCCTCCGTCGGCAACAACAAGACCTGGATCGACCAGGCCGACCGTGTCATCCTGGAAGTGAACTCCTGGCAGCCGGCCGAACTCGAAGGCATGCACGACATCTACTACGGCACCGAGCTTCCGCCCGACCGCAGGCCCATCCAGATCCTCCGGCCAGCGGACCGGATCGGATCGCCCTATTTCCAGTGCCCGCCGGAGAAGATCGTGGCGATCGTGCCGACCGACCGTCCGGACCGTAACTCCGCCTTCAGCCCGCCGGACGCCGGCTCCGACCTGATCGCCAACCACGTGCTGGACTTCCTTGCCGCCGAGGTGAAGCACGATCGGCTCCCGGCCACGTTGCTACCGCTGCAGTCGGGCGTGGGCAACATCGCCAACGCGGTGCTGGCCGGACTGGGCGCGGGCCCGTTCCGGCCGCTGACCGCTTACACGGAGGTGATCCAGGACGGCATGTTGGAACTGTTGCGGACCGGCACACTCAGCATGGCGTCGGCGACCGCCTTCTCGTTGAGCGACTCTGCCGCCCGCGAGTTCGCCGCTGACATCGCCTACTACCGAGATCACATCATCCTGCGC
>JAYVYM010000150.1:0-5203 GCA_043784245.1 Frankiales bacterium | reverse complement strand
AGGGCTGAGGTGGCTGCGACCCTCGAGGCGGCCCTCGCCGACCCGGCCTCGGGCCAGGCCGTCCGCAGTGGCCGGCTGGTCCGGGCCCTGTCCTACGCCGGATTTGGAGGAGTGGACCTGGCTGGGGCGGTCGCGCCCGCGCCAGCGGACACGAGCCGAGCCGCGGCTCCGGCTCGCTCGCAGCCGAAGGATGACCGTAGGGCCGGGGAGTCGGCGGCTGCAGCCGCTCCCGGGCAGCCGGAGCGTGACCGCTGGGCTGAAGCGTCGGCGGCTGCGCAGACGGCTGCGGGCGCCGTCGATGACGCCGTACGCGAAGCAGAGCAGGCGGAGCAGCGCCGCGCCCGGGCCGAGCGACAGGCGGTACAGAGCGACGAGCGGGTCGAGGCGGCCGAACAGGAACGTGCCGAGGCCCGTCGGGAGCGGGACGCTGCGCAGGTCGTGATGCGGCACGCCCAGCGCGACCTCGGGCGGTTGCACGCGGCGATCGCAGCGGCCCAGCAAACCGCGGAGCGGGCCCGCGCGGTCCTCGCCAGCCTGGCCGCGCCGAGCTAGCGCCGGCTGGCGGCGCCGGTTGGCGGCGCCGAGCTAGCGCCGGCCGCCGAGGTGTTCGAGCAGCTCCAGCGCGGTGTCGCACTCGTCGAGCAGCGCCCCGACGTGTGCCCGGGTGCCCCGCAGCGGCTCCAGGGTCGGCACCCGCTGCAGCGAGTCCCGGCCCACGTCGAAGATCACCGAGTCCCAGGAGGCCGCAGCGACCTCGTTCGGGTACTTCTCCAAACACCGGCCGCGGAAGTAGGCGCGGGTGTCTTCTGGCGGTGTCAGCACCGCGCGCTGGACGTCGCCTTCGGTGACCAGCGTCGTCATGCGGCCCCGTGCGACCAGCCGGTTGTACAGGCCACGCTCGAGCCGGACATCGCTGTACTGCAGGTCGATCAGGTGCAGCTTTGCGGCCTCCCAGCCCAGCCCGTCACGGTCGCGGTAGCTCTCCAGCAGGTTGAGCTTGGCGACCCAGTCCAGCTCGCCTGCCAGCGACATCGGGTCGGTCTCGAGCCGACCGAGCACGGACTCCCACCGCGCCAGGACATCCAGCGTCTGCTCGTCGGCGTCAGCCCCCCAGCGGTCTTCGACGAACTTGCGCGCCTGCTCGTAAAACTCCATCTGCAGCTGCACGGCGGTCATCCGCCGGCCGTCGCGCAGCGTCAGCGGCGCCCGCAGCGTCGGGTCGTGGGAGACCTGCCGCAGTGCGGTCACGGGGCCGTCCACGCCGAGATCGATGCCACTGTCGGTGAACCAGCGCGCCTCCACCATGGCCAGCACCAGCGACGTCGTACCGACCTTGAGGTAGGTCGCCACCTCCGCAAGGTTGGCGTCGCCGATGATGACATGCAGCCGCCGGTACTTGTCGGGGTCGGCGTGAGGCTCATCCCGGGTGTTGATGATCGGCCGCTTCAGGGTGGTCTCGAGGCCGACCTCGACCTCGAAGAAGTCGGCCCGCTGCGAGAGCTGGAAGCCCTGACCGCGGCCGTCTTGGCCGATACCGACCCGCCCGGCACCCGCGAAGACCTGCCGCGAGACGAAGAACGGCGTGAGGTGGCGGACCAGCTCCCCGAAGGGCGTCTGGCGGGCCACGAGGTAGTTCTCGTGCGTCCCGTACGAAGCGCCCTTGCCGTCGGTGTTGTTCTTGTACAGCTGGATCCGCGCGGTGCCGGGCACGGCCAGCGCGCGCTCCGCGGCGAGCGCCATGACCCGCTCCCCCGCTTTGTCCCACAGGACGGCGTCCCGCGGTGAGGTCACCTCGGGCGAGGAGTACTCCGGGTGGGCGTGGTCGACGTAGAGCCGGGCGCCGTTGGTGAGGATGGCGTTGGCCAGGCCCAGGTCGTCCTCGGGCTCACCGGCGAAGTGGTCGCTGACGCCGACCTCGAACCCGCGGGCGTCGCGTAACGGGTTCTCCTCCTCGAAGTCCCACCGGGTACGCCGGTCGCGCGGTACCTGCCCGCCGACGTAGCCGTTGACGACCTGACTGCAGGCAACCATCGCGTTGGTCGACGGCTCGTCCGGCACAGATACGCCGTACTCGGTCTCCACGCCCATGACCCGCCGCACACCCATGCGGCGAGCCTAGGTCGTGTGTACGACGCCCGCAGACCTACGGCCCGGCTAGAGGTACTGGCCGGTGTTGGCAACCGTGTCGATCGAGCGCCCCGTCTCGGACCCCTTCGTGCTGGTGACGAGCGTACGGATGTAGACGATCCGCTCACCCTTCTTGCCCGAGATGCGGGCCCAGTCGTCGGGGTTGGTGGTGTTGGGGAGGTCCTCGTTCTCCTTGAACTCATCGATGCACGCCGTCATGAGGTGCTGCAGGCGCAGGCCTTTGCCGCCGGTCTCCAGGAAGTCCTTGATGGCCATCTTCTTGGCCCGCGCCACGATGTTCTCGATCATCGCACCGGAGTTGAAGTCCTTGAAGTACAGGACCTCCTTGTCACCGTTGGCGTAGGTGACCTCAAGGAAGCGGTTCTCCTCGGCCTCGGTGTAGATCCGCTCGACGACGCGCTGGATCATCGCCGCGACGGTGGCCTCGCGGGAGCCGTCGTTGTCGGCGACGTCCTCCTCGTGCAGCGGCAGGTCCGTGCGGATGTACTTGCCGAAGATGTCGCGGGCCGCTTCGGCGTCGGGCCGCTCAATCTTGATCTTCACGTCGAGGCGGCCGGGCCGCAGGATCGCCGGGTCGATCATGTCTTCACGGTTGGAGGCGCCGATGACGATCACGTTCTCCAGGCCCTCCACGCCGTCGATCTCGCTGAGCAGCTGCGGCACGATGGTGGTCTCGACGTCGGAGGACACCCCCGACCCACGAGTCCGGAAGATCGAGTCCATCTCGTCGAAGAAGACGATGACCGGAGTGCCCTCGGAGGCCTTCTCACGAGCCCGCTGGAAGATCAGCCGGATGTGCCGCTCGGTTTCGCCGACGTACTTGTTGAGCAGCTCCGGACCCTTGATGTTGAGGAAGAACGAGCGGCCCTCCGGCTTGCCGGTGACCTCCGCGACCTTCTTCGCCAGGCTGTTGGCGACAGCTTTGGCGATCAGGGTCTTGCCGCAGCCGGGCGGCCCGTAGAGCAGGACGCCCTTCGGCGGCCGCAGCTGGTGCTCCTTGAACAGGTCCTTGTGCAGGAAGGGCAGCTCCACCGCATCGCGGATCTGCTCGATCTGGCCGGCGAGGCCACCGATGTCGCCGTAGTCGATGTCGGGGACCTCCTCCAGCACGAGCTCCTCGACCTCGCTCTTGGGGATCCGCTCGTACACCCAGCCGCTGCGGCTCTCCAACAGCAACGAGTCACCGGCCTTGATCGGCTGGTCGGCGAGGGAGTCGGCGATCATCACGACCCGCTCCTCGTCGGTGTGGTTGAGCACCAGCGCGCGCCGGGCGCCATCCCCCTCCGCCGGTGCGAGCAGCTCCTTGAGCATCACGACCTCGCCCTGCTTCTCGAAGGCGAGGGCGCGTACGACGTTCATCGCCTCGTTGAGCAGGACCTCCTGACCGCGGAGCATGTCGCCGGTCTCCAGGTCGGGCGAGACGGAGACCCGCAGCTTGCGGCCGCCAGTGAAGATGTCAACGGTGCCGTCCTCGTGCGCCGACAGGAACGTGCCGTAGCCGCTCGGTGGCTGGGCGAGGCGCTCGACCTCCTCCTTGAGGGCGACAATCTGATCGCGGGCCTCGCGCAGCGTGCCGACCAGCCGGTCGTTCTGACCGACCGTGCCCGACAGCGTCGCCTGCACCTCGCCGAGCCGTTGCTCCAGCGCTCGCACCTGCCGAGGCGAGTCCGCCAGCTTGCGGCGCAGGACCGCGACCTCCTCCTCGAGGAAGCTCACCTGGGCCACCAGCTCGCCTGCCCGGCCGTCCTCGCCGGCGTTGCCGCGTCCTGTCACGTGCCTCACCTCCGGGTCTCATCGCATCCTATGTACGAGGCAAGCGCAGCGCGGCCCGACCGCGCCGGCCGTCCCCCGAACAGCGGTATCGGGGTCAGGGCAGCGCCCGGCGCGGGGTGGCGTCCAGCGTGGCCGGCTCGCCGTACGCACCCTTGCTCGGGCGGCGGCGGCGCAGTGGCGGAGCGACACCGTCGGCGAGCCGGCGGCTGGTGCACAGGAACCCGGTGTGGCCGACCATCCGGTGCTCGGGGCGGACGGCGAGGCCCTCGACGTGCCAGCCGCGGACCAGCGACTCCCAAGACTGCGGCTCGGTGAATGACCCGTGCATCCGCAGCGCCTCGACGGTGGTCGACAGCTGCGTGGTGGTCGCGACGTAGCAGCAGACCAGCCCACCCGGCCGCAGGGCGCCGGCCACCGCGTCCAGGGTTTCCCACGGCGCGAGCATGTCGAGCACGACGCGATCCATGTCGGTGTCTACAACAGCGTCCTGCAGGTCTCCGACGGTCACCGACCAGGCCGGATGCGGCCCGCCGAAGAACCGCTCGACGTTGCGCTGGGCGATCTCGGCGAAGTCCGCGCGTCGTTCGTACGACGACAGTCGGCCGGTGTCGCCGACGGCCCGCAGCAGCGACATCGACAGGGCGCCGCTGCCGACGCCGGCCTCCACGACGCGCGCTCCCGGGAAGATGTCGGCCATCTGGACGATCTGGCCGGCGTCCTTGGGGTAGACGACCTGCGCACCACGGGGCATCGACAGGACGAAGTCCGACAGCAGCGGACGCAGGGCCAGATAGGCCGTCGTCCCGATCGTGACCACGACGCCCTCCGGGCCACTGAGCAAGAGGTCATGCTCGAGGATGCCCTTGTGGGTGTGGAACTGCTTGCCCGCCTCGAGGGTGATCGTGTGCATCCGGCCCTTCGGATCGGTCAGCTGCACCTGGTCGCCGGCCTGGAGCGGGCCGCGCCGTCGCAACGAGCCAGTGGCGGGGGTCGCACTTCCAGGGGTGGCCACGAGCAGGCGAGCCTAGGCGACAGCCTGCGGTGCCCCGCTCGCGACCCCGGCCAGGTCGGCGGCGACGAGCACCAGGGGCTGCGGCCCGCGCACCACGTACTCCGACGCGGGCGTACGACGGACGGCGTCCACCAGACCGGCACCGGACAGCCCCGGGTCGAGCAGCAGGCCGTCCTCGAGCGGCCTGGCGAGGTCACCGACCGCGATCCACGGTCGGCGGTGCAGGGGCACGGCGGCGACGGCGGCCTCACTCACCACGGCTCTGGGCCG
>JAYVYM010000149.1:0-6871 GCA_043784245.1 Frankiales bacterium | reverse complement strand
GCCCGCGGACATGCCTGCCCTCTACGGGCTGTGCGTGCAGGCCGTCCGGTCGGCAGAGATCCACGACCGCTAAACCGAAGGACACGGCCCGCAGGCGGCTGCCAACAGGGGCAGAGCGTTACCTGAGGGTTGTTGCCCGTGGTGGTTGGAGATGCGACCAATGGTCACCCCGTCATCGTTGCTTGTGCAGCCTCCGTCGCCTGTCCCGTGGTGCCCTCCTCCCCTCGTGTTGTGCGACCGGTTGTATCGGAGCTGGTGGCGCTCAGTGACCTTGAGTTCCTGGAACATCTCCTCGCCCGCGTGGCTGACCCGGTGGTCAAGGCAGCTGCCGTGGCCGACCGGCGCGAGTTCCCGCCCTGCTTGGACTTCTGGGCCACCAGGCAGCAGTTGGCGCGGCTAGACGATGTGGTGTTGAACGGCCATCGTTTCCTGCAACGCCTCAGCGCTGGCTGCACAGCGCCGCACTGAGCCGGGATGCCCTCATGGGTAAGCGCTGGGCGCCCCGGCTGTGACCAGTACTTGTTGGCGCCCCTGGATGGCGATGTCACCTTCTCGCCAGACCGGGGCGGGGTCCCAACCGGCATAATCGCAATAGTGAGATACTTCGCTTGTCGGGCACTGCCACTGCTCCTTGTGCTGTCGTGTTCGGGCCACGGCAAGCTCACGACGGCTCAGCACGTCTCGGGTTGCCAGAGCTCTCACAGCCTCACCCAATCCCACGTCGCTGGCCCTGCGCACGGCGTGAGAGCGACGGGGGTTTTCGCAACCTGCGCATGGCCTCCAGGGCTGGGGGCGGAGCGGGACGGCTATGCGGCGATCACGCTAAACACGCGACCTGGACCGGGTGCCTACGAGGCGACCGATGCCACCGAAGTAGATGAGGTCGGCGGGACCTGCCAGTCTTTTCGGCTCACCTACCAGCAGGACTTCATGGGCGACCAGCACATCAGGCGGCTTACCGGGGTCCTGGGCATGGTGACCAGGCAGGACGCAACTGGGAAGCCATACAGCCGGGGGCTTGGCTTTCACGCTTCCCCGAAACACCTCTACTACGTCCACAACGCCAGCATCATGCTCGTGGACGCGACGTGCGGCCCTTGACGGGCATAGGCCGCACGATCCGCTGGCGGTCCGGTCAGTCTTTGGTGACCACCACGGAGTAGGCGAGCAGTCCGATGAAGCCGAGCACGCTGGCACCGGCGCGCTTACTGATGTTGCCTTGGGCGACGGCGAGACTGGTGATCGCTGCGTTGCCCGCCAGGAGCCCAATCTGCTGCGGACGTACCTGCCGTCCGAGCGACTCATCCAGGCCCAATGACCCGAGGGTGATGTTGGCGACGCCGAGCAACCGTGCCAGCCAGATCGTGGAGCCATCGGTGAGCTCGCCAAGGCCAAACACCTGTCCGGCCTGTTTCGGGACGAGGGCCTGCGACAGGCCCAGGCCCACCGTCGCTAGTGCTGCTGCTGTGGAAATGTTGGCCTTCATCGGAACTCCTGGCGTCTCTGTCGGTCTAGCGGCATGACCGGCACGATTGATGACCCTGGCGGACGCCGGGCGCTGCAATGGTGGGCAACGTACAGCCTCGACGGGGGTAGCTGCTGCCGCGACGACAAGCATCAGCCCAGCGGCTCCAGCGGTCCGTCCGCCGTCGCGGGCTGGGCACCGACTGACCGGCTAGGAGGAATGTCAACGGCCAGGCATGACCACCGGCTTCGTGCGCCGTTGCACGCCTAGTGTTGCGTGTTGGAAATGACTTTACAGTTGGTTCTTGAGAGACTCGGATGCCGATTCGCGTTGCACCGTTGGTGATCTCCGAGGCGGATAAGGCCACTCTGGCGGGTTGGGTGCGGGCCTCGACGTTGAGACGGGGCGGGCGAGGACGCAACCTCAACCCCTCACCCGCCCCAGGTGGGCCAAATCAAGCCGTCATCCTGGGGCCAGTTCAGGTTGACACGGCCATCACGAGCGTCGCAGGGCCTGGTGAGCCCGTAGAGCCCCGCCAAGGCCAGGACGAGGGGTCTGGTGGCCTGTCCCTGGCTGAGCCCGGCTGCGTGCAGCAGAGCCCGGATCCCATCATCGCTGAGGAGAGGGTGCGCTTCGACCAGGGCCACACTGCGGTCCGGCAGCTCGCGCAGACCCTCGGTCTGCCGCTGGACAACCTGCTCGCGGCTGAGCCGTCCGGGACCGAGCCGCTGTACTGGTTCGACGGGGCGCCCTACACCTACGTCCAGGCGACGGATGACATCAAGACGATCTGGCAGCAGGTCCACTCGGACGTGTCGGCGGCGAGCTACCCGACGCTGTACAACAGCTACACCGCCCGCGGCTACGAGCTGGACCACCTGTCTATTGCGGACTGGATCGCGGCGTACGTCCCCGGTGGTGCCGCCTCCAAGCTGGGGCAGCTGCTCGATGTGGCCTACAACATCGAGTACGGCGCCGAGACCTCCCAGCAGAGCTCGCTGAACATGCTGTACCTGCTGGGATACTCCGGGCAGGGCCAGTTCCGGGTCTTCGGGCCGAGCAACGAGAAGTACCACGTGCATGGCGGCAACGACCAGCTGACCACCGGCCTCGCCGCGGCCCTACCCGGACAGGTCAGGTTGGGCACGCAACTGGTCGCGCTCGCCCGCAACAGCGACGGCACCTGGACGGTCACATCCCGGGCCGGGACGAAGACCATGAGCCAGGTGGCGGACCACGTCGTGCTCGCGCTGCCCTTCTCACTGCTGGCCAAGGTGGACCTGACCTGTGCGGGCTTGCCGGCCCTGAAGACGACGGCCATCCGGGAGCCGCCCATGGGCACGAACTCCAAGCTGCAGCTGCAGTTCTCCGACCGGCACTGGAACTTGTTGGGCAACACCGGCGACACCTACTCCGACCGGGGCTACCAGACCACCTGGGACGTCACCCGCGGCCAGGCCGGCAGCAACGGCGTCCTCGTGGACTACACCGGCGGCACGATCGGCGCCGACTTCGGGAGCCTCACGCTCGCGCAGTACGCGCAGCGCTTCCCCGGCCAGATCGAACCCGTCCTGCCCGGGCTGACCGCGAAGTGGAACGGCCGGGTCTTGTTGGACTTCTGGAAGACCTACCCCTGGACGCTCGGCTCCTACTCGTATTGGAAGGTCGGTCAGTACACCGGCTTCAGCGGCGTCGAAAAGGAGGCGGTCGGTAGCTGCCATTTCGCTGGTGAGCACACCTCGCAGGACTCCCAGGGCTACCTCAACGGCGCCGTCGAGACCGGCTACCGCGCAGCTGCCGAGATCCTGGTGGCACTCTAGTGACCGGTCGCGCGACCGTGCTGGAGCTGGGCCGCCACCCGGGACTCCGGGAACGACTGCGTCCCTGAGGTCCAGGCGCCCGAGGACGCAGTACTGCCTTCACGTTGGCGACCGCACTGACCGCCAGGTTCGCAGCGATGTGCCGGAGCTCCTACGGGGTACCGCTAGGTTGTGAGTCGGTTCCGGCGCAGCTGGAGTCCTGCGTCGGCGGAGGGTTCTTGGCCAGGTCACCGGCAGCGTTCACAGCGCTGGCGTCGCGGACTGGTCTGCGCCGTGTGCTCGCCGCATATGCGCTCTATGACTTCGTCGAGTTCTTTGTGTGGCTGGCCGTCATCCTGTGGGCGTTCCAGATTGGTGGCCCCTACCTCGCCGGTCTCGCAGCCCTGGTCCAGTTGGTCCCCGCGGCCTTCCTCGCTCCGGCGCTGGCCAGCGTCGGGGACCGCATCCCACGTGGTTCAGCGCTCGTGGTGGCCTACGCGTTCGTCGCTGCTACGTGCGCGATCACCGCGACGGCGCTCCTGGTGTCGGCACCGATCCCCATCGTGCTCACTGCGTCGACCGCGGTGACCACGGGCGTTGCCGTCGCGCGGCCGATCCACTTCGCCGCGCTGCCGCAGCTCGCTGCAACTCCGGACGAGCTGGTGTCGGCAAACTCGTTGTCGTCGGTCGCGGACGGCATCTTTCGCTTCTTTGGCCCCGTGGCAGCCGGGATTGTGGTGGCAACCTTGGGCTACTGGCAGGCTTTCGTCATCGCGATGGTGTTCTGTGTTGCTGCCGCTGGACTCTGCGTCGGACTGCGGTCGGGCTTCGCGGTGCTCGACGCGACTCACAAGCCGGGTGGCCTCCGAGCCGCGCTCGAGGGGATCGTGACCCTGCGGGGCGACTGGGGATCCCTCGCGCTACTGCTGGTGCTTACGGTGGACTTCGTGATCACGGGCTCGCTCGACGTGCTCGGCGTCGCTCTCGCAGGTGACGTCCTCGGCGTCGGGACGACCGGCGCGGGACTGCTCATCGGATCCCTCGGGATAGGTGGTCTCGTCGGCGCGGTGATGGGGGCCTGGCTCTCGCGGGGACGCCGGCTCACGCCCGTCATCGTGACAGGGGGAGTCCTCGAGGGCTTGGGCTTCGCGGCAGTCGCCCTGCTCAGCTCCCCTACGCTGGCCATGGTGGTCCTGGCGGTGGCGGGCACGGGTGGCGCCGTCATGCTGGTTTCGGGTCGCACGCTGCTGCAGCGTGCTATCGATGATCGTGTGCTCGCGCGTGTCTTCGCGATCCAGGAAAGCACCACGTTGATCGGCACCGCCGTGGGAGCGATGTTGGCCCCGCTGCTCATCGCGCGTTTCTCGGTGCTTGGCGCGTTCGTCCCCCTCGGGCTCGGCTGTGTGCTCCTCGCGCTCCTTGGTGTCGTGCTCATCAAGCGGGTCGACGCCCGCGCGGTCTACCGCCCGCACGAGATTTCGTTGCTGCGTGGTGTCTCTTTTCTTGCTCACCTGCCCCAGTACGACCTTGAACGGCTGGCCAAGAACGCGCGTTGGGACGTCGTGGTCCCCGGCACCATCGTCGTGCGCCAGGGAGAGCTGGGCCGCTTTTTCTACGTCATTGCCGACGGCGAGTTCAACGTCAGTGTCGATGGCGAACTGCGTCCGGTGCTGCTCGGTCCGGGCGCAGGATTCGGCGAGATCGCGCTGCTGCGCGTCGTACCGCGTACTGCGACGATCACGTCGGTGACGTCCGCACGGCTCCTTGCACTGGAGGCCTGCGACTTCCTCGCTGCGGTGACGGGCAGCGCCGATGGTCACGCGATTGCGGGGGAGGTGACGGCGACCCACCTCGCACGTGACCTGGACGTACGACGCTGACCTGGAGGGAATCGGCGACATCGCAACACTCGTACGGTCACATGCGGTGTCGGATCCAGTCCCGCCAGGCGCGACCGTCGGGGTCGTACAGCAGCCGGGATACCGGGACAGCCCAGGGGCGAGCCGCGCGGGGGACGCGCTCGGGCACATGGGGTCGCAGCCGACCGGCGGGACGCGCTCCGGAGCAGCCGCCGTCGTACCAGGCTTGGAGGGCCTTTGCGCTGATACGCAGGGACTCGAAGGCGTCGGCAGGGTCGAGCAGACCGTCGTCGGAGGCGGCGTCGAGGTGCTCGCGCCACAGCTCGAGGCGCAGGTCGCGGGCGAAGACGCGCGCCCCGTCGCCGAGGCCGCCTGGGTCGTGCGGCGCGCGGGGGTCGGGAGTGGCGTCCAGGACGGCACAGGACAGCTCGCTGTCGTGGGTCCAGGAGCGCCGGTTCATGTTGTCCGAACCCACCATCGCCCAGGTGTCGTCGATGACGACGACCTTGGAGTGGCATTGAGACCTCGCACCCTGTGGTTCGAGTGAGGTTTCGCAGCAGCCGACAGTGCGCCGCTCTCGGCGCTCGCATCCGCCAGATGAAGGGCAGTAGCCCTGGGCGAGTTGGGCCGGAAAATTGGCCGCTGTGCCACGGTGTCCTGTGACCATTTCCCTTCCCGCTTCGTTGGTCGACTCCGATACGGCACGGGCGGTACGACTCCTCCGCTCCTACTACGGCCACCCGATCGCTGGACCTGCGTCCCGTTCAGGTGCGTCGTTCGACACCTGAGACAGCACGGGAACGCAGGATCGCGACCGGGACGTCCTCACCGCGGACGATCTCGTCGCCGTATCGCTGCTGTCCGTCGACGTGCCGGGTCTTGCCGCTCGTCTTCTCCTCGTGGAGGAGAAGAACCACTACAACGCCATGCTGGCTGCCGTGGGATCGGACCGGGATCTGGCTACCGTCGAGCATCTGGCCGATGACGGCCCCGAGTGGGCACTGGACCAAGCCCTCTTGGAACTTCCGGGCGTGGGCCCGACAACGGCCAGCAAGTTGTACGCCCGCAAGCGGCCCCGCCTTCGGCCCATCTACGACACCGTCGTGACGGAGGTGCTCGGCACCGTCAAGCGTCACTGGGAACCGGTTCGCCTCGCGCTGCAACCGGTCAACGGCGACCTCCACGATCAACTCCTGGGGCTGCGCGATCAGGCCGGGCTACCCGAGGCGGTCTCGGCGCTGCGGGTGCTGGACGTCGTGGTCCGGATGGAGGGCAAGCAGGCACAGCGTGAGGCAGGGACCCAGCCACGTCCTTGAAGTGCCGGGGCGGCCGGCTGGACGGGGAGACCTGGGCCGTGGCTGGTGTGCGTGGCGTTCGATGCGCTTGCTGCGGAGCGTCCCGACTCGGGGATCACCGTCAGTGCGCTGTGCATGGGGGGCCACTTGCCCCGTCATCAGACGCGGGGCTGCGGGCGCCGACTGACATGTTGACTGTCCGGCAACAGGTGCCTTGACGTGGTTTCCGGGGGCTTAGGGCTAGCCGCGGGCTGGGGGGTGGTGGTCCAGGCGTGAAGGCGGGCGAGCCAGCCGGTGGCGTGGATCTCGGTGTAGGTCTGGCGGGCCGCGTCGATCAGAGGTGCCGCGTCGTCGGGGCGGCGCTGGTCGGTGAGCCACCGGGCGAGTTCTTCTTGGGCCTGGGCGCGGTATCCGTGGGCACCGAAGGCCTCCAACGCGGTGATACCGGCGCGC
>JAYVYM010000148.1:0-7544 GCA_043784245.1 Frankiales bacterium | reverse complement strand
CTGCGACCACCATGGCGAGTCGGGGCCGGCCGGCGTGACGGGGGCGCCAGCCGTCGGCGGTACGGCAGCGGCCCGCGGCCCGATCACGACGTACGACGTCTCGCCGGGCTTGACGAAGTGCAGCCGCTCCCGGGCCAACGAGGCAACGTGGGTCGGGTCGTCGAGCAACGTGCGCTCCTGCTGCAGATCCGCGACGCGGACGCGCTGGGCGGTCTGCGACTGCGCGAGCTCGGCGATCTGCCCGCGTTGCGCGAGGTACCCGCGAAGCGGTAGCGCCGCGCTGATGACCAAGGCGCAGAGCACCAAGCCCAGAGCCGCAGCGCGGGTGGTCAGCCCGACCGAGGGGCCGGCCACCGACGCCTGGACGGCTGCGCGTCGAGCCCGGCCCCGGACCCGCTCGGAGCGCCGCAGGGCGCTGCGGGCGCCTGTTCCTGGGCGGCGGGGACGGTCCACGGCGACGACCTCTAGACCTGTCCCTGGACGTGACGGAACCGGGGGAAGGCCGTCGCGCCGGCGTAGCGGGCGGCGTCGTCGAGCTCCTCCTCGATGCGCAGCAGCTGGTTGTACTTGGCGACGCGCTCGCTGCGCGCCGGGGCGCCGGTCTTGATCTGCCCGCAGTCGGTAGCGACCGCGAGATCGGCGATGGTGGTGTCCTCGGTCTCGCCGGAGCGATGACTCATCATGCAGCGGTAGCCGCTGCGGTGCGCCAGCTGTACGGCGTCGAGGGTTTCGGTGAGCGTGCCGATCTGATTGACCTTGACGAGCAGCGCGTTGGCGCAGCCGCGGGCAATGCCGTCGGCGAGGCGTACCGGGTTGGTGACGAACAGGTCGTCACCGACGATCTGCACCGCTGCGCCGAGCCGCTCGGTGAGGTGCGCCCAGCCGTCCCAGTCACTCTCGTCCAACGGGTCCTCGATCGACACGATCGGGTAGTTCGCCATCAGGTCGGCGTAGTAGTCGGTGAGCTGCTCAGCGCTCTTGTGCGTTCCCTCGAACAGGTAGCCACTCGCGCTGTGGAACTCGCTCGCGGCAACATCGAGCGCCAGGGCGACATCGCGGCCGGGCGTCAGACCGGCGGCCGCGACGGCTTCGAGAATGAGGTCGAGCGCGTCACGGTTGGTCGGCAGGTTGGGGGCGAAGCCACCCTCGTCGCCCACGCTGGTGGTGAGGCCCCGGCTCTTCAGCACCCCCTTGAGCGAGTGGTAGACCTCCGCGCCCATCCGTAGCGCTTCGGAGAAGGTGGCAGCACCGATCGGCGCCACCATGAACTCCTGCACGTCGACGTTGGTGTCGGCGTGCGCGCCGCCGTTGAGGATGTTGAGCATCGGCACCGGCAGCAGGTGGGCGTTGGGACCGCCGACGTACCGGAACAACGGCAGCCCGAGCGAATCGGCGGCGGCCCGGGCGACGGCGAGCGAGACCCCGAGCAGCGCATTGGCGCCCAGATTCGCCTTGTCGGGGGTGCCGTCCAGGTCGAGCAGCGACTGGTCGACGAGCCGCTGCTCGGTGGCCTCGAGCCCGACCAGCTCCGGGCCGATGGTGTCGAGCACGGCGTCGACGGCCTTGCGTACGCCCTTGCCGCCGTAGCGATCGCCGCCGTCGCGGAGCTCGACCGCCTCGTAGCGGCCGGTACTGGCGCCGCTGGGCACCGATGCCCTGGCGATCGTGCCGTCGTCCAGGGCCACCTCGACCTCAACGGTGGGGTTGCCGCGCGAGTCGAGGATCTCGCGGGCGCCGACGGCCTCGATGGACGGCACGGTTCTCCTGGGGGCGGCGGTACTGGTGAACAGGGGCGGTGGGGACGGAAGGGCTGTGTGCCCGGGTCCCGACGCGAGACTAGCGGGGCCCGGTCGCTTCCCGGTCAGGCGCGCAGGAGCGCAGCAGGCGGGCCCCGGCACGCACGGTGCCGGTCCCGGCGACACGCAGGTAGAAGCCCCGGACGCCGTGATCCAGGTCGTCGAGGCCGGCCAGGACCTCCGGCCCGGTGTCGCCCGGCTTGCGGCCGAGCACGAACTGCGTGAACTCCACGCACGGCGCCGCGGCGAGCGCGCCGGTGAGCTCGAGCACGCCCTGGTCGGCCTCGAGCAGCAGCGTTCCGGACAGGTCGGCGACGGTGAGCGGGCCGCACTCGAGCAGCAGGTTCTCCCCCGCAACCCCGTCGACGAGGTGCGGGCCGTACCGCTGCCGCAGCGCTGCGTAGTGGGCCGTCGGCAACACCGAGAGCCCGTTGACCCCGCGCACCTGTCGCGACTGCGGGTGCTCAGCGCTGTGCACGTCGATGACCCGCCGCGGCGCGGGGCCGCCGGTCAGGCCGGTACAGCCGGTCGGGCCGACCTCAAGGGCGGCCACCTCGAGCAGCGGACCGGGGTCGTAGGGGCCGCTGCCAGCCGGCCGGCCTTTCAGCGGTGAGCTCTGCACCTGGAGGCGAACGACCGTGGCGATCAGCTCACCGTCAGGGCGCGACACAACTCTGCCCTCCGGAGATCGCGCTGACCGTGGCTGTCGGGTCGGACGAGGACAACGTCCCCGACAACCCGGTCGCGCTCGTCCACGTGGTTCCAGTCGGACCGTTCGCTACCTGCACGTCGGGAAGGGCCGACTTCAGGGCCTGCAGCGGCGAGCCCTTGGCGAGGCCGTCCGCTGTGCTGAGGGACCGGTCAGCCGCGCCGAGCTCGGTCCAGCCGACGAAGTGGGCGCCGTCCAGAAGCACGGTGAACCCGTCAGCGGTCAGGGCGGTACGCGGGCCGGCCGCACACGTTCGAGCTGCAGAGGTCATTGGACCGACAGCGCCCTCCACGGCCTGGCGCACCACATCGGGGGCAGCCGTCCCGAATCCGAGTATCTGCACGGAGGAGTCCGATGCCAGCAGGCCCAGACCGCCGCCCTGCAGCACCAGCACCGGCGGAGCCTGCTCGTCGGTCGGTGTGCCAGCCGGTGTGCCGGCCGCCGTCGGGGCGGTGCTCGCCGGCGCGCTCTGATCAGTCCCGACAGAGCTGGGTAGGGCCGGAGGGCGGCTTGCCGCCCCGGCGGCGGTCGGGGCCGTGCAGCCGGCGAGCCCGAGCAGCAGCACCGCCGGCAGCAGGCGAGTGACGGCCGGCCAGCGCCGGCGGACATTCAGGGCCATCTCGCCCGCCAGCCGTCGGGGGTGAGCGCTTTCGGGTCGACGCCCTCGGCGCGAGCGCTGCGCTCCGCACCGGCGAGCGCGTCGCGGTACTCGCGGGCGACGCCCCGCAGGGCGGCCTCCGGGTCAACCCGGTGCTCGGCGCAACGCCGTACGAGCTGCCACAGCTCGCCGCCCAGACCGTCGTACGCCGGGACGGGGGCGCCGGTCCGCCGACCCCGGCGTTGCAGCTTGGCAGCCAGAGCGAGCGCCGGCTGACCGAGCGGTACTCCCTCGGTCACCGACGTGCGGCTCTTCTCGGCGGCCTTCATCGAGTCCCAGCTGCTGTCCAGGTCCTCCGCGTCGGCACCGGCGAAGACGTGCGGGTGCCGGCGCACGAGCTTCTGGACGAGCTCATCGGCGACGTCGTCAATCGACCAGGGCTCGGCGGCTTCGGTCGCCACCCGCGCATGGAAGGCCACCTGCAGCAGGACATCGCCGAGCTCCTCGCGCAGGGCGACGGGGTCGGCGTCCTCGAGCGCCTCGTAGGCCTCGTACGCCTCCTCCAGGAGGTACGGGGCAAGTGACAGGTGCGTCTGCGCGGCGTCCCACGGACAGCCACCGGGGCTGCGCAGCCGGTCCATCACGTCGACGACGTCGAGCAGTCGCGCACCGGGGCGGTCGGGGGCGCCCGCGACGACCTCGGCAGGCCCGAGCCCGAGCCCCGCCACCGCGTCGGGTGAGACCAGCGCGGTGGCGGTCTGCCCTGATCCCGCCCGGGCGGTCAGCAGCGCGCCCACCTCGGCCGGCGCGACGACCTCGACGAGCACGCCCGCCTCCCGGAGCGCGGCAGCCTGCGCCGGTTCGTCGCCGTCAGGCCCGACCGGCAGCAGTACCGGCCCGGCACGTAGGGCCTGCCAGGCCGGCCACGAGAGCACCCCGGGCGGGGTGCGCGGGGACGCCGTCACCAGGACGATCCGGCCGAGTGGGGTCACTACCTCCGTGGCCGGGGTCACTGCTGCGGAGGCAGCGGGTCCTGTACCGGCGCGCTGGGCCCGCCGGGCGGCGCCTGCGGGCTGCTCAGCTCGTTGTTGCCGGTAGCGGTCCGCAGGGTGACCTGCAGCCTGTTGGTGTCCCACCCTCCGAACCGCGGATTGACCCTGATGTCCAAGGCGGCGGAGGTCTCGGTCAGCACCTTCTGCACGGCCGCGTTGCCCTGCGACTGCAGGATGCTGCGGCGTAGCTGCTGGGTGGCCGCCGCCAACGTGGTGGTTTGGCGTTCCAGTACACGGACCACGTAGCCACCTCGGGCAGACGCCACGACGAAGGTGTCGCCGGCAGCGGCCGCAAAAGCAGCTTTGGCGTATTCATCGAGTCCCTGGGTGACGAGGGCGCTGCGCGGCAACAGCCCGAGGTCACCACCGGCGGCCTTCGTGGCCTCGTCGAGCGACCGGGTGCGGGCCAGGTCCCCGAAGGCCCGGTCGGACAGTGCGGAGGCCTGGGGCAGCAGCGCCTCGGCGTCGGCCAGCGATGCAAGCTGCACCTGGGCGGTGCGTACGCGGTCGAAGCCGTCGATGCCGGCCTGATAAGCCCGCTCGAGCTGCTGCTGCGACACCGGCAGGTCGGCGGTCAGCGTGTCCCCGAGCCGACCTGTCTGCGCCCGAGTGCGAGCCAGGTCGCGCAACTGCGGGATGCTGAAGCCGGCTGCTGCTGCTTGGGACTGCAGCTGCTGAGCACCCCCGACGGAGTCCTGGATCAGCGCGAACTGCCCGTCCACCTCGGTGGCGGTGACGTTGACGCCGTGCCGGCGCGCGGCCTCGTCGACGATCTGCGCCGTGATCAGTCGGCCGAGGACCTGACGTTGGTAGGCGGGCCGGTCGGCCGCGACCTGTGCGGCGGCTGGGTCGGCGAGGCCCTCGTCGACCGTGCGCGCCAGCATCTCGGTGCTGATCCGGCCGGTCCCGATGACCACGGCGGCGCCGGCCAGCACCGGCGCGCTCCCGCAGCCTGTCAGGACGAGGGCGGCCGAGGCGCCGGCGGCGGCAAGTCGGGCGGTGCGGGTCACGGCAGGCCCTCCAGACGACAGGTGGTCGCCAGCAGCCTGCCACGCGGCGCGCCACGGCCGGGCCGATGCTCCGGGAAGGTGCCCGGTGTCACCCGGCGGCAGCTGGCGCCGCTCCGGCGGCCGCGACGCTATCGGTGAGCACCGCCTCGAGCAGCCCGCGGGCCCAGTCCAGCAGGGCCGCGTCGCGCAGCGGCTGGCCGCCGACCGGCTTGGTGGCCGGACGCGGTACCAGCACCGTGCCGACGGTCTGCTTCACCACCGACTTCGGGTAGAGGCGCTGCAGCCGCAGCACCTGCGACTCACGCAGCGGCATCGGCAGGAAGCGCACCTGGGCGCCCTGCAGCGCAACCTCGGTCAGGCCGTGCCTCCGGGCCGCGACCCGGAACGACGCGACGGCCAGCAGGTTCTCCACCGGCGTCGGCAGCGGTCCGTAGCGGTCCGCCAGCTCCTCGCGTACGGCGGTGAGCGCGCCGTCGTCGGTGGCCCCCGCGATCCGTCGGTAGGCCTCCAGTCGCAGCCGTTCGCCCGGGACGTACGCGTGCGGCAGGTGCGCGTCCACCGGCAGGTCCACCTTGGTGCCGGGCGCCTCGTCGTCGGGCAGCCGCTCACCCGCGAGGCCGCGCTTGTAGTCGCCGACCGCCTCGCCCACGAGTCGCATGTAGAGGTCGAAGCCGACGCTCGCGATGTGCCCGGACTGCTCGCCGCCGAGCAGGTTGCCCGCCCCGCGGATCTCCAGGTCCTTCATGGCCACCGCCATGCCGGCGCCGATCTCGGTGTTCTGGGCGATCGTCGTCAGCCGGTCGTGGGCGGTCTCGGTCAGTGGCCGCTCCGGCGGATAGGTGAAGTACGCGTACGCCCGCTCGCGACCGCGTCCCACCCGGCCGCGGATCTGGTGCAGCTGCGACAGCCCGAACTGGTCGGCCTTGTCGACGATCAGGGTGTTGGCGTTCGGGATGTCCAGCCCGCTCTCGACGATGGTGGTGCACACCAGGACGTCGAAGTGCTTCTCCCAGAACCCGATCATCACCTGCTCCAGGGCATCCTCGCTCTGCTGGCCGTGGCCGGTGGCGATCCGCGCCTCGGGGACCAACTCGCGCAGCCGGGCCGCCGTGCGCTCGATGGACTCGACCCGGTTGTGCAGGAAGAAGACCTGGCCCTCACGTAGCAGCTCGCGCCGGATCGCGGCGCTGATCTGCTTCTCGTCGTACGGACCGACGAAGGTCAGCACCGGGTGCCGCTCCTCCGGCGGGGTGAGGATCGTCGACATCTCGCGGATCCCGGTCAGGCTCATCTCCAGGGTCCGCGGGATCGGCGTGGCGCTCATGGTCAGCACGTCCACCGCTGTGCGCATCGCCTTGAGGTGCTCCTTGTGCTCCACGCCGAAGCGCTGCTCCTCGTCGACGACGACCAGCCCGAGGTCCTTGAACGTCGTCGACCGGGACAGCAGACGGTGGGTGCCGATGACGACGTCGACGGTGCCGTCAGCGAGCCCGGCGATGACCTCCTTCTGCTCCTTGTCAGAGTTGAAGCGGCTGGTGGCCCGGACCGTCACCGGGAACTGCGCGAACCGGCCGGCGAAGGTGTTGAGGTGCTGCTGTACCAGTAGCGTCGTCGGTACCAGGATCGCGACCTGCTTGCCGTCCTGCACCGCCTTGAAGGCCGCCCGTACCGCGATCTCGGTCTTGCCGTAGCCGACGTCGCCGGCGATCACCCGGTCCATCGGCGACGGCTTCTCCATGTCGGCCTTGACCTCGTCTATCGCGCTGAGCTGGTCGGGCGTCTCGACGTACGGGAAGGCGTCCTCGAGCTCGCGCTGCCACGGGCTGTCCGGCGCGAAAGCGTGCCCGGGCGAGGCCATCCGGGCGCTGTAGAGCTGGATGAGCCCCGCGGCGATCTCCTTGACGGCCTTCTTCGCGCGGCCCTTGCGCTTGGCCCAGTCGCCACCGCCGAGCTTGTCCAGGCCCGGCGCCTCGCCACCGACATAGCGCGTCACGAGCTCGAGCTGGTCGGTCGGCACGAACAGCCGGTCACCCGGCTGGCCCCGCTTGCTGGGGGCGTACTCCAGGATGAGGTACTCCCGGGTGGCGCCGGCGACGGTGCGCTGGACCATCTCGACGTAGCGCCCGACGCCGTGCTGGTCGTGCACCACGGGGTCCCCGGCCCGCAGCTGCAGCGGGTCGACGGCGTTGCGCCGGCGGGACGGCATCCTGGTGCTGGCGTCCTTGCTGCCCAGACCCCGACTGCCGGTGAGGTCGGTCTCGGTGAGCACGACGGTGCGCAGCAGCGCGCTCTCGAAGCCGACGTCGAGACAACCGGTCGTGACGGTGACGACGCCTCGCGGCGGCGGGTCGTCCAGGCGCTCGACGAGTCGGGCCGGAA
>JAYVYM010000147.1:0-3641 GCA_043784245.1 Frankiales bacterium | reverse complement strand
AGCTCGATGTAGTCGTCGCAGAACGTCCAGAAGAACGTCTCGGTCCGTTCGAGCGCTCGGGCGTAGTCGTAGCCCTCGAACGCCGCGGTCGCCTCCTCGACGACCTCGGCGAGGCGGGCCAGCAGCGCCCGGTCCAGCGGCTCCGTCGCCGGCCCCGGTTCGGCCGCCGGGAAGGTCAGCGCGAACTTGCTGGCGTTGAGCAGCTTGACGGCCAGCCGCCGGCCGTTCTTCATCTGTCCGACATCGACGGCGGTGTCGGTGCCCGGTCGGCCGCTGCATGCCCAGTAGCGGACGCCGTCGGAGCCGTACTGCTCCAGCAGCGGCAGCGGGGTCACCACATTGCCCTTGCTCTTGCTCATCTTCTTGCGGTCGGGGTCCAGGACCCAGCCGTTGATCGAAGCGCTGTGCCACGGCAGCTCGCCGTGCTCCAGGTGCGCCCGGACCACCGTCGCGAACAGCCAGGTACGGATGATCTCCGGACCCTGCGGCCGCAGGTCCATCGGGAAGACCCGGGCGAACAGGTCGGGGTCGTCCTCCCACCGGCCGGCGATCTGCGGGGTCAGGCTGGACGTGGCCCACGTGTCCATGACGTCGGGGTCGCCGGTGAAGCCGCCGGGCACACCGCGCTGGTCCTCGATGAAACCGGCCGGGGCGTCGCTGCTCGGGTCGACCGGCAGCAGGTCCTCGGCGGGCACCAGCGGGCGGTCGTAGTCGGGCGCGCCGGCGCCGTCGAGCCGATACCAGAGCGGGATCGGCACCCCGAAGAACCGCTGTCGGCTGACCAGCCAGTCGCCGTTCAGACCGGCCACCCAGTTGGTGTACCGGGCCTGCATGTGGCCCGGGTGCCAGATGAGCTCCTTGCCGCGGTCCAGCAACTCCGCGCGCCGGGTCTCGTCGCGGCCGCCGTTGCGGACATACCACTGCCGGCTGGTGACGACCTCGAGCGGGCGTTCGCCCTTCTCGAAGAACTTCACCTGGTGGGTGATCGGCCGCGGCTCGCCGACCAGGTCGCCGGACTCCACGAGCAGCTCGACGATGCGGCGCTGGGCCTGCTTGACCGTCTTGCCGGCCAGCTCGTCGTACGGCGCGCCGACGCCCGGTGGCGGCGTCGGGAGCAGCCGGCCGTCCCGGCCGAGCACGTTGCGTACCGGCAGGTCGAGCTCACGCCACCAGATCACGTCGGTGGTGTCGCCGAAGGTGCAGATCATCGCGATGCCGGACCCCTTGGCGGGGTCGGCGAGCGGATGGGCGTGCACCGGCACCTGCACGCCGAACAGGGGGGTGCGCACGGTCGTACCGAACAGCGGCTGGTAACGCTCGTCGTCGGGGTGCGCGACCAGCGCGACGCAGGCCGGCAGCAGCTCCGGCCGGGTGGTCTCGATGCAGACCGGCTCGCCGTCGGGGCGCGCGAACCGGATCCGGTGGTAGGCGCCGGGCTGCTCGCGGTCCTCGAGCTCGGCCTGCGCCACGGCTGTCCGGAAGTCGATGTCCCACAGGGTGGGCGCCTCGCTGGCGTACGCCTCGCCGCGGGCCAGGTTGCGCAGGAACGCGCGCTGGCTGGCGCGCTGGCTGACCGGCCCGATCGTGGTGTAGGTCTGCGCCCAGTCCACCGACAGCCCAAGCGTGCGCCAGAGCTGCTCGAAGACCTTCTCGTCCTCGGCGGTCAGCCGCAGGCAGAGCTCCACGAAGCCGCGGCGCGAGACGCTCACCGGCTCCTTGGCGGGGCTGTCCGGCGGGCTGAACGACGGGTCGTACGGCAACGACGGGTCGCACCGCACGCCGTAGTAGTTCTGCACCCGGCGCTCGGTCGGCAGGCCGTTGTCGTCCCACCCCATCGGGTAGAACAGCACCTTGCCGAGCATCCGGCGGTAGCGGGCGATGCTGTCGGTCTGCGCGTAGCCGAACACCGAGCCCATGTGCAGCGAGCCACTGACCGTCGGCGGCGGCGTGTCGATGGAGTAGACATCGGCGCGCTCAGCGGTGCGGTCGAACGCGTACGTCCCCTGGGCGGACCAGACGCCATCCCACTTGCTCTCGAGGCCGTCGAGGGTGGGGCGGTCCGGAATGCTCATGCGCCCGAGTCTAGGGAGAGGGGCCCGCTGCCGGTCAGCCACGGCGAGGTGGGCGTGATGTCCGGCGCGGGCCACGGCCGCCTCGGTACTGTCGCCGTCCGTGACCGCTGCTGCCGCCAGCTCCGTGCCCCTCGAGCTCGACCGCACCTGGGCGTACGGCCTGGACGTGCAGCACGGCGGCAACCTGCTCGAACGGGTCGTGACGGCGGCAGTCGGCGCCGTCGACCACCCGCATCCGCTCGCAGTGAGCGCGCACTTCCTGGCCGCGCCCCGACTGGGGGCGGCCGCAGTTGAGCGCGAGGTTCTCCGCGCCGGCCGGTCGGTCAGCACGGTGCGCGGACGCCTCGTGCAGGACGGCCGGGCCTGCCTCGACGCCGTCGTCACCGCGGGTCGGCTCGGGGAGCCGGCAGCCCCCCTGTACGCCGTCGGCGGGCCGCCGGTCCTGCCGCCGGTCGAGCAGTGCGTGCGCAACACGGCCCCTGCCGGCGAGCCCCGCAACGGCATCACCGAGCAGCTGGACCTGCGGCTCGACCCGTCGGCGGCCGGTTGGTTGTCCAGCCCCTCGAGCGTTGCGGAGGTGCGCGGGTGGGTCCGGTACGTCTCCGGCCGGCCGGTCGATCCGCTTGCCCTGGTGTGTCTCGCCGACGCGCTGCCTCCGGTGACCTTCGCGCTCGGGTTGACAGGCTGGGTGCCCACCGTCGAGCTGACGGTCCACGTACGGGCGCTGCCGGCTCCGGGCTGGCTGCGGGTGGTGCAGCGGGCGAAGCTGATCGCGGACGGTTGGCTGGACGAGACCTGCGAGATCTGGGACGCCCGAGACCGGCTTGTCGCCCAGGCCGTTCAGCTGGCCGGCTACCGCTCTGCCTGACCCGGCCGAGGCCGGTACCGGTCGGACACGGCCGGGACGCTCAGGGCCACGCCCGCGGTGGGGCGGGAGCGCGGCCGGGGGCAGTTTCGCGGCAGGGGCCTCTCGCGGCACCGGCGCGGCATATTCCTACATGTACCGGCCCGTTGGTAGCCCACAATCCCCCACGGGTCCCCGCGGCTCCGTGTCAGGTTGTGTGCGCCCTGACGCTCCGTCTTAGCTTAGGTGCCGCCGGCGATGGCGTAGAGGGCGATGTAGGTGGCTGACCCGTCGGGCGTGAGTTTGAGTTGGGGCCGGGGGTTGAGTTTTGGCAGCGTGGGACTGATCGTGACGAACACACTGTCTAGGCCGAGGTGACCGGTGAGGATCTGGCTGCCCTCGGGTCCGGGCAGTTCCGCGAGCCGGTATGCCGGGAAAGTCGTGCGGTAGTAGGCCGTGGCAGCGCGGACGGTCATGGTTGTCGAAAAGGCCCTCTGCACTGCGGGTTGCTTACCGCTCATGCTGGAGTTGCTGCCGGCGTCGCTGGCATCAGCCAGCAGCCGTGCGCCGGGCGGAGTTGCCTGGATGGCCAGGCCGGTCAGCCGCTTCAGCGTGGCATCGGAGTTCTCGGCAGGCCCACTGCACGCGGTGAGGGCGACCGATGCGGTGAGGGCGACGCTGAGTGCCCTCATCACCGACCTGGCGGACCAGGTCACGGTCCGTAG
>JAYVYM010000146.1:0-2553 GCA_043784245.1 Frankiales bacterium | reverse complement strand
TACGCCGCGACCTGGCCGGACGAGCTGGTCTTCGAGTGCCGGCTCGGTGAGCTCGCCGCCAAGGTCAGGGAGCACAAGCTGTACAAGCACACGATGGTGCTGGTCGGTCCGGCGCTGGCCGCCGGCGGGACGCGCTCGCACCTCTATCACCCCGGGCACTTCCACGAGCACCGCAAGGTGGAGAGCGCCGCGGCGCGTACCGAGCTGCGAGCCCGGGACAGGGCGCTCGAGGGCGCGTGACCGGGCGCGAGCTGCGCGAGCCTGACCTGCCGCGTACGGCGAAGGTCCGCCGCGGACCGCTGCGCAGCGGCTGGACCACCGGCACCTGCAGCGCCGCGGCGGCCAGGGCGGCCACCACCGCACTGATGACCCAGCAGGCACAGACCCACGTCGATGTCGTGCTGCCCGACGAGCGGCTGGTCGGGTTCGACGTCGAGCGCTGCGAGGTCGCGCCGGACCGCGCGGAGGCCGTCGTGGTCAAGGACGCCGGCGACGACCCCGACGTCACGCACGGCGCGCACCTGACGGCGACGGTCAGCTGGCTGGCGACGCCGGGGCTGCAGCTCGACGGCGGTGTCGGCGTCGGGGTCGTGACCAAGCCCGGTCTGGGCCTTGAGGTCGGCGGGCCGGCGATCAACCCGGTGCCGAGGCAGATGATCCGCGACAACCTGCCGGTCGACCTGGCCGTCCGCGGCCTGCGGGTCGTCATCTCGGTGCCCGACGGTGAACGTCGCGCCAAGAAGACCACCAATGCGCGGCTCGGCATCCTCGGCGGCATCTCGATCCTGGGGACGACCGGTGTCGTACGCCCGTTCTCCACCGAGTCGTGGCGGGCCTCGGTCGTGCAGGCCGTCGACGTGATGGCCGCGCAGCAGCTGCCGACCCTGGTGCTGGCGACCGGTGGGCGCACCGAGAAGGCCGCGATGCGGCTGCTGCCCGACCTGCCCGAGGTCTGCTTCGTCGAGGTCGGCGACTTCACCGGCGCGGCGCTGCGTCAGGCGGTCCAGGACGGCCTCACCGAGGTGGTCTTCGTCGGGATGGCCGGCAAGCTCACCAAGCTCGCCGGCGGGGTGCTGATGACGCACTACACCCGCAGCCGGGTCGACCTGACGGTGCTCGCAGAGCTGTCGCCGCCCGAGCTGCGCGAGGCGGTCACGGCCGCCAACACCGCGCGCCATGCGTACGAGCTGTGGGCCGCCGCGGGCGTGCTCCGGCCGTGCGGGGACGCCCTGTGCGCCCAGGTGGCCGACGTGCTCACCCGGTTCAGCGGCCTGTCGGCGCGGGTCGCGATGGTCGACCCGGACGGCCGCACGGTGGTCGCCGCGACCGAGCCGTCGTGGGTCACGTGAGCCGGTCCGACGGCAGCGCCCGCCTGCAGGTGAGCGTGCTCGGCATGGACGGCGGCGCCCTGCGTACCGACGCTGCGCACGTGCTGGCCGGAGCGACCCTGGTGGTCGGCGGCGCCCGTCACCTCGCCGCCGCGGACCTACCGGACGGGGTTCCGACGGTTGTCCTTGGCGGGTTGCCACCCGCCGTCGAGCAGATTGCCGGGCACCGGGGCCGCGCCGTGGTGCTGGCCAGCGGCGACCCCGGCCTGTTCGGCATCGTGCGGGCTCTGCGGGCGGCCGGTCTCGACCCGCAGGTGCATCCGGCGCTGTCCTCGGTGGCGCTGGCCTTTGCCCGCGCCGGGCTGCCGTGGGACGACGCCGTCGTGGTCAGCGCGCACGGCCGCGAACTGCGCCGCGCGGTGGCGGCCTGCCGCGCGCATCACAAGGTCGCGGTACTGACCGGTCCCGGCGCCGGCCCGGCCGAGCTGGGCGCCGCGCTGCGCGGAACGCGGCGGCTGTTCGTGGCCGAGGACCTCGGGTCGCCGCAGGAGCGGACCGGCTGGGTGTCCCCGGCCGAGGCGGCCGAGCAGCAGTGGTCCACCCTCAGCGTCGTGCTGTCCGTCGCCGAAGACCGTCTCGCCACCGGTCCCGGCTGGCTGGCCGGCCGGGAGCAGCCGGCCGGGTGGGCGCTGCCCGAGGACGCGTTCTCGCACCGCGACGGCATGGTCACCAAGGCCGAGGTACGCGCGCTCGCGCTGGCCAGGCTCGGCCCGCGTCTCGGTGACCTGGTCTGGGACATCGGCGCGGGCAGCGGCTCGGTGGGCGTCGAGTGCGCGCGGCTCGGCGCCGCCGTGATCGCGGTGGAGCGCGGTGACGTGTCGCACCTCGAGGCCAACGCCCTGGCGCACGGCGTCGACGTGCAGGTCGTGCAGGGCGCCGCCCCCGCGGCACTCGGCCCACTACCCGACCCGGACGCGGTCTTCGTCGGCGGCGGCGGGTCCGACGTCGCCGACATCGTCGGGGCCTGCGTCGCACGTGGGCCACGGGTGGTCGTTGTCGCGCTGGCCGCGATCGATCGGGTCGCCGAGGTGCAGGCCGCGCTGGCGCCCTACGACGTCGACGGCGTGCTGCTGTCCGCCGCCCGGCTGCGGCCGCTCGGCGGTGCGACCGCGCTGGCCGCCACCAACCCGGTGCTACTGCTGTGGGGTACCCGCCCGTGATCGGC
>JAYVYM010000145.1:0-3442 GCA_043784245.1 Frankiales bacterium | reverse complement strand
GCGGCCGGGCTCGCCAGCCAGGGCCGGCAGGGTCCCATCGACCGGTTCCGGCACCGTCTGGTCTGGCCGATCCGCGACCTGACCGGCGAGGTCGTCGGCTTCGGTGCACGCAAGCTGTCGACCGATCCCGGCGACGACAGCCCGAAGTACCTCAACACCCCCGAGACGCCGCTCTACAAGAAGAGCCACGTCCTGTACGGGTTGGAGGCCGCGAAGAAGGAGATCGCCAAGCGCCGCCAAGCCGTCGTGGTGGAGGGCTACACCGACGTGATGGCCTGTCACCTGGCGGGCGTGCCCACGGCTGTCGCGACCTGCGGCACCGCGTTCGGCAGCGACCACATCGCAGTGCTGCGTCGGTTGCTGATGGATTCGGGTGAGCTGCGCGGCGAAGTGGTGTTCCTGTTCGACGGCGACGCCGCCGGGCAGAAGGCCGCGCTGAAGGCGTTCGACAGCGACCAGGAGTTCGTCGCGCAGACCTTCATCGCGATCAGCCCGGGCGGCATGGACCCGTGCGAGCTGCGGCTCGCGCACGGTGACACGGCCGTCCGCGACCTCGTCGCCAGTCGGGTGCCGCTGGTGGAGTTCGCGCTGTCCTCACTGCTCGCGAAGTACGACCTGGAGACCGCCGAGGGCCGGGTCGGTGCGCTCGGCGCGGCCGCGCCGCTGGTAGCCAAGATCAAGGACCGGGCGCTGCGACCGGAGTACGCCCGGCGCCTCGCGGGTCGACTCGGACTGGATGTCGAGGTGGTGCACGCCCGGGTCGCCGAGCTGACCGGGCAGCCGCGCGCACCCCGTCAGCGCGGCGCGGCGCCCCGGCCGGCAGCGGACACCGCGGCGCTGGCCGTGGAGCGTGAGGCGGTGAAGCTCGCGGTGCAGCTGCCCGTGCTGGCCGCGCCGGTGTTCGATGCCATCGACGAGCAGGCCTGGACCGACGAGCAGCTCCGCAGCGTGCGGATGCTCATCGCCAAGGTTGGTGGCACCGCTGTCACCGCAGGCGGTGAGGCCTGGGTGGCGGCGCTGCGCGAAGCCGCCGATGACGACGCCCTGCGCACGCTGGTGACCGTGCTGGCGGTGGAGCCGCTGCGCAGCGACGCCGAACCCGACGGGCGCTACGTCGCGGCGGTGCTCAGCCGGCTGCAGGAGTTCGCGCTCAGTCGACGCATTGCCGAGCTCAAGCCACAGCTGCAACGGATCAACCCGGTGCAGGAAGCCGAACGCTACGGTCGGGCCTTCGCCGAGCTGGTGCAGCTCGAGCAGACCGTACGCGCGCTGCGTGAGCGGGGAGCAGGGCAGCTGTGAGCCCCGAGCAGGCACGGTCCGTCCTCCACTCCGCGGACCTGCCTGCTCCGCCCGTCCTCGCGCGCATCCCGGAGGTGCATGAGCTGCTCGCCCGCGGGCGCGCTGCAGGGTCGTTGACCACCGAGGAGGTCGCCGCCGCCGTCGGAGCTGCGGAGCTGCCGCTGGAGCAGCTCGAAGCTGTGCTGAAGGCAGTCTCCGACGCCGGCATCGAGGTCCTCGACGATGATGCCGGCGACGCCGAGGACGAAGCCAGGGAGGCCCGGTTGGCGCGGCAGGAGGAGATCGACGCCCGGACCGCCCCGACCAGCGACCCGGTCCGGCTCTACCTCAAAGAGATCGGCAAGGTCGCCCTGCTCACCGCGGAGCTCGAGGTCGACCTCGCGAAGCGCATCGAGGCGGGCTTGTTCGCGGCGGAGAAGCTGACCGGCGCTCAGGTGCTGTCCGCGGCGCTGCGGCGCGACCTGGTCGCCCTGCAGTGGGACGGCGCGATCGCCAAGCGCCAGCTGGTGGAGGCCAACCTGCGACTGGTGGTCAGCATCGCCAAGCGCTACGTCGGTCGCGGCATGCTGTTCCTCGACCTGATCCAGGAGGGCAACCTGGGGCTGATCCGGGCGGTCGAGAAGTTCGACTACACCAAGGGCTTCAAGTTCTCGACGTACGCGACCTGGTGGATCCGCCAGGCCATCACCCGGGCGATCGCCGACCAGGCCCGCACCATCCGGATCCCCGTGCACATGGTCGAGACGATCAACAAGCTGGTCCGCCTGCAGCGCCAGATGCTGCAGGAGCTCGGCCGGGAGGCGACGGCCGAGGAGCTCGGCGCGGCACTGGAGCTGACGCCCCAGAAGGTGCTGGAGATCCAGAAGCTGGCGCAGGAGCCGGTCTCACTGGACACCCCGATCGGCACCGAGGAGGACTCCCACCTCGGCGACTTCATCGAGGACAGCGACGCGGTCGTGCCGCCCGACGCCGCCTCGTTCATCTTGCTGCAGGAGCAGCTGGAGACGGTGTTGCACGGCTTGTCCGACCGTGAGCAGCGGGTCATCGCACTGCGCTTCGGGCTGCAGGACGGCCATCCGCGCACCCTGGAGGAGGTCGGCCGCGAGTTCGGCGTGACCCGGGAGCGGATCCGGCAGATCGAAAGCAAGACGCTGTCCAAGCTCCGGCACCCGTCCCGGTCGGACAAGCTGCGCGACTACCTGGACGAGTGACACGCCTAGGCTTTGCCGATGCCCTTCCCGCGCCGACGCTCCGTCCCCGCGACGGTGAAGGCGCTCCGGCTGCCGCCAGGGGAGCGGCGCACCACCTGGGGGCTGACCGTCGACGGCGAGCCCGTCGTCGCCACCGACGTCGCGCTGGTGCTGCCCGGCGATAGGCGCCTGGAGTGGTCGCAGGTCGAGCGCGCGACCTGGCAGCCGCCCCGCCTGACGGTCCTCGAGGTCGCCGAGGTGGCGGGAGCGGGCCGCCGGCACGTACTCGACCTCGACGACGTCGGCGACCTGCCGCAGGTCGTTCGGGCCCGGGTCACCGGCAGCGTCGCCTGGTCCAGCCACGAGAAGCTGACGCCGGCCGGCGGGGTGCGGGTCGTCGGTCGCCGTGTCGCCGGCGAACGAACGCTGCGCTGGCAGCTGGTGTTCGACGCGGGCACCGACCGCGACGACCCGCTGGTACGCGCGCAGGCCGACGACCTGCTCGAGGGGGCCCGGCGCTCTATCGGCTGACCGGTGCGCTAGCCGGCGAGACGGGCGGCGGACTCCTCCGGTGCCCGCAACAGGCGAAGCACCGCCGCCTCGGTCGCACCCTGTACGGCAGGTTGGCCGAAGACCGTGTCCAGGCCCAGGTCGGGGAGCTCGTCGACGATGGTGATGCCGTTCTCGTACAGGTCAAGGACGCGCGGGTCGATGTAGGACGCCCGGCACACTGCCGGGGTGTTGCCGAGGTAGGCCGCGACCTCCTTGACCACCCGGGTCACCGCGCGTTTCCTGGCGGTGGGGCTGGTTTCGGCGTGGGTGGACACGGCCAGGCCGACCGCGGCGTACACGGTGGCGTTCCAGGTCCGGAAGTCCTTGGCGGTGTGGTCGCCGCCGGTCACCTCGCGCAGGTGCTCGTTGATGTCGTGGCTCTTCACGTCGACCCAGCCGCC
>JAYVYM010000144.1:0-6007 GCA_043784245.1 Frankiales bacterium | reverse complement strand
CGTACGAGATGAGCAACGTCCGTTCCACGGGCGTCGGGGGCAGCTCGGTGATTGCCGTCCGGGATGGCGAGCTCACGGTCGGGCCCGAGAGCGTCGGGGCGACGCCCGGGCCGGCGTGCTTCGGCTTCGGCGGCACGCAGGCCACGATGACCGACGTCAACCTGCTGCTCGGGGTCCTGGACCCGGCGACCTACCTCAACGGTGAGCTGACCCTGGATGCCGAGCGCTCCCGGGCCGTCATCACCAAGAACATTGCCGAGCCGCTCGGGATCGGTATGGAGCAGGCGCTTCTGCTGATGGAGGAGGCTTACAACCGGGTCCTCGCGGGCTCCTTCGAAAGCCTGGTCGCCACCGCGGAGACCACCCTTGCCGCCTTCGGAGGCGGCGGCCCGATGAACGCCTGCGGGGCCGCCCGCAACGCCGGGGTGCGCCGTGTCCTAGTGCCCCGCCTCGCCGCTGTCTTCTCCGCATATGGCATCAGCTTCTCCGATATCGCCCAGCGTTACGAGACGGACGTGACCGCGATGGACGCCGACGAGCTCGAGCAGGCCCGCCAGGCGATGCAGGCCAATGCCGCGCGGGACATGTTCCAGGAGGGGTACGACTTGGACCAGTGCCGCCTGGAGTGGGACGACATCAAGGACGGGGGCGTCGAGATTCTGTCCCTGAAGGCAACCTTCGTCCTGCCCCACCCCGCGATCGAAGGCGGGTCACCGGACCGCAGGACCGAGGCCGCAGCGTCGGGGACCCGCAGCGTGCGCTCCTCGGCAACCCAGGTCGACGAGGTACCGGTCTTCCGGCTCGCGGACCAGCAGCCCGGCGCCCAGGCGACCGGGCCGGCCATCGTGGAGGGCCCCTTCTTCACGGCGCGCGTCCCGCACGGCTGGACCTTCGACGTCTCGGCGGCCGGCGACCTGCAGCTCACCGACGCCGCCTAGCTCTCTGCCCGCTCCCCGACCGCCCCACGACGAAAGGCACCACCATGCGCGTCCCGATGACGGAGTACCTGTTCATCGACCTCGAGTCCGAACGATGGCTGTGCCGCGTCTGCGGCCACGACCTCGGCGACGCGAGGGGCAACTACAAGGAGGGGACGCTGGTCTATGACCGGGACCCCCGCGACATCCACCCGCCGATCCTGGACCCCGCGAAGTACGAGTTCACCTTCTCGCCCGACCCGGTCTTCTGCCGGATCCTGGAGTTCTACTGCCCGTCCTGCGCGACGCAGATCGAGGCGGAGTATTTGCCCCCGGGTCACCCCCCCACCGTCGACATGCTCTGGGACATCGACTCGCTGCGCGAGAAGTGGGCCGCCTATGACCAGGACGCCGAGCAGGCCGTCAACTACGGGCCGGGCGCAAACGCCGAGACCGACCTCAGCGCACGGTACGAACCGGCCGGTGCCGGCTCCCACTCCCACTCGACTGGCAGGCACTGACCATGAGGCGCATCTCCGTCGACATCGGTGGCACGTTCAGCGACTGCTTCTTCGTCTGGGACGGCCACTACATCGAGTCCAAAGCGCTGACCACCCACCACAACCTCGCGCTGGGCTTCAACGAGGCACTGGACCGGGCCTGCGAGCGCGCGGGCGTCAGCCGCGAGACCGCGCTGCGTGAGGTGGACTCGGTGCGCTACGCCACCACCCTGGGCACCAACGCGCTGATCGAAGGCAAGGGTCCGCGGGTCGCCGCCCTGGTCACGCACGGGTTCGAAGACACCATTCCGCTGTCCCGTGGCCGCGGCTACGGCGAGGGCTTGGACGGCGTCAAGCAGGGCGACATGCCCGACGCCGAACGACCGGCCCCGCTCGTCCCGCGCAAACTCATCCGCTCGGTCAAGGAGCGCATCGACTCCACCGGCGAGGTGCTGGTGCCGATCATGTACGACGACGTCCGTACGCAGGTGCGGGCGCTGGTTGACCGCGGGGCCGAGGCCATCGTGGTCGCCCTCGTCAACGCTACGGAGAACTCCGTGCACGAGGACAAGATCCTCGAGATCATCCTTGATGAGTACCCGACCCACGAGCTGGGCTCGATCCCTGTCCTGCTGAGCAGCAAGGTCTCCGGTCGCAAGGGTGAGTACGTCCGGGCGACGGCCACCATCGTGGACGCCTTCCTGCACGAGACCATGTTCAACGCTCTCAACCAGCTCTCGAGCAACCTGCGGGACTCGGGCTACACCAAGCCGATGCTGGTCATCCACAACTCCGGGGGGATGGCCCAGCCCAACTCCACCGATGCCCTGCAGACCATCCACTCCGGGCCCATCGCCGGTGTCGGTGGCGCCGCCCACCTGTCCGAGGCCACCGGGCTCGGTGATGTCGTCTCGATGGACATGGGTGGCACGTCGTTCGACATCGGGCTGGTGCCCGAGGGCGGCGTCCGGCACTACGACTTCCAGCCGACCATCGGCCGCTGGATGGTGTCGGCGCCGATGATCCACCTCAACACGCTCGGGGCCGGCGGCGGCTCGATCGCGGCGTACAACCGTATTTTCAACGCCGTGCAGATCGGACCGGAGTCGGCCGGCTCGGACCCGGGGCCGGCCTGCTATGACCGGGGTGGGCTGCGGCCCACTGTGACCGACGCCGACCTGGTGCTGGGTTACCTCGACCCGGACAACTACGCCAACGGCCACATCAAGCTCAACAAGAAGCGTTCGCTCTTCGCGATAGACGAGGCACTGTCGGACGAGCTGAACCTGTCCACGATCGAGGTCGCCAAGGTCATCAAGAGCACCGTCGACGAGCAGATGGCGATCGGCATCGAGAAGGAGCTGCGCTCCCGCGGCGGTCTGATCGAGGACTACACGATGCTGGCGTACGGCGGTAACGGTCCACTGCACGCCTGCGGGATCGCCACCTGCGCGGGCATCAAGAAGATCCTGTTCCCGCCCTTCGCGCCGGTCTTCTCGGCCCTGGGGGCATGCAACATGATGCCGCTGCACATTCACGAGCGCAGCGCCCGCGTCGTGCTGTACGAGGCGATCAAACGCAGCCTGTACAGCCAGTACGCGGAGATGAACACCTACATCGAGGAGCTCGAGGCCAAGGGCGCCGAGGACCTCGTACGGCAGGGCTTCGACCGCGCGGACGTGAAGTACCGCCTTGAGATGGACATGCGCTACGGAAACCAGCTGGTCACCACGGCGGTCGCGTTCGACATCAACCGGGTCAACGGTGTGGCCGACGTACTGCACCTCATCAAGACGTTCTCCGAGATCTTCGGTGAGCGGTACGGACCGGGGACGCAGGCGCCCGAGGCGGGCATCCGGGTCAACACCATCCGGGTCGCCTCCTTCGTCGAGGGCGAGGTGGTGGAGTTCGACTCCATCGAGGCCGGCGATGACAAGTCCTCACCGACCCCGGTCTCTCACCGGGAGGTGCATTTCCCCGGCGTCGACGAGCCGGTCGACACGCCGGTCTACGACGCCGAGGCACTCCGGCACGAATACGTCGTCCACGGCCCGGCGATCGTCACGACGGAGAACACGACGTATCTGGTCGAGGCCGGCTGGCGGCTCGAACCCCACGCACACGGCGGTGTGTGGCTGCTCGCCGACTGATGCCCGCAATGACGACCGACCTGACCATCCCCGCACTGCGCATCCACCAAGGAGCCGACGAACGATGACGCTGACCACAGACAGGGCCGCCGCCGGCGGAGACGACGAGCAGCTGCTCTCCGAGCAGGAGCAGCAGTGGGTCGACCAATTCATGGACGAGACCACACTGTTCCTGGGCCCCGACCCGGCCATCATGAGACACCACGAGATCATGCCGCGCTCGGCGTACGAGGAGCGGTGCATCGCGAAGGGCGTCAGCCCGATCGAGGTGGACCGGATCCGCAAGCGGCTCGCCGGGGCCCTCGACGAGGCGTTCGAGATGTGCGAGTCGATGGGCGCCGCACCGGGCGCGAAGTGGGCCGACCTGTCGTGCGCGGTCTACACCGCTGACGGCGATGTGACATACCTGTCCAACCGGGGAGTCATCGCCTTCTCGGCGGTTCTGCACCACCCGATCCGCTACATCATGAAAAACTGGAAGAACGAGCCGACCGTCGGGATCAACCCCGGCGACGGCTTTTTCCACAACGACTCCCGCTTCGGCATGGTGCACAACACCGACCAGTCCATGCTGGTGCCCGTCATCCGTGGTGGCGAGATCATCGCCTGGGTGGGGGCCACGATCCACGAGGGCGAGAACGGTGCGTGCGAGCCGGGCGGCATGCCGTCGGGGTCCGAGACGCCCTTCGACGACGGCCTGCGGGCGTCGCCAATCAAGATCGTCGAGGGCGGCTTCCTACGCCGTGACCTGCTGACGTTCCTGCAGCACTCGACCCGCGACCCCAAGCTGATGCTCGCCGACATCAAGGTGAAGATGGGGGCGGTCCGCCGGATCATGGACACCGTCGACCGGCTGATGGTGGAGGTGGGCCAGGAGGCGTTCGTCGCCTCGCTGCGGCTCACCGTCGAAGACGTCGAGACCGAGGTGCGCCGCCGGATCAGCGCACTACCGGACGGGACGGTCACGTTCAACCAGTTCGTGGATTCGACCTTGAAGGAGAACATCCTTATCAAGTTCGCCTGCAAGATCACGATCAAGGGCGACCGGATGATCGTGGACCTGACCGGCACCGGCCCGGAGATCCTGAACCGGGCCATCAACTCTCCACTGGCATCAACGAAGTCGTTCATGGCGCAGGCGATTTTGTCCTTCTGGTGGCCCGACCTGCCCCGCAGTACCGGAGCGCTGTCGCCTATCGAGGTCATCACCGAAGAGCACAGCTGGGCGGATGCCGGCTACGACGCACCGGTCGGTCAGTCACTGCAGGCATCGTTCCGCGGTTTCTCCGCGCTGCAGGTGCTCTTTGCCAAGATCCAGTTCTCGGCGCCCAAGAAGTACTCGAACGTGATTGCGCCGTGGTTTAACCAGATCAACGACTTCCTGTGGGGCGGGACGACCCAGAACGGCGAGCAGGTCGGCAACCTGTGCGCGGACCTCAACGGCATGGGCGGCGGGGCCAAGGCCTTCCGCGACGGTGAGGACGCCGTAGCACCGCTGTTCTGCGCGATGGCCGACATCGGCGAGCAGGAGGTCATGGAGGAAGAGGTGCCATTCCTGCAGCTGGTGAGCAAGCGCCTCGTGCGTGACAATCAGGGCTTCGGCAAGTACCGGGGCGGCATGGGCTACGAGATGATCGTGGCTTCCCGCGGCACCCCGGCCTGGGGCTTCATGACGGTGACGTCCGGGTCGAAGTTCTCCTCCGTGCCGGGGATGTTCGGCGGCTACGGCTGTCCGGTCTATCCCCTCGCGATGGTCAAGGGCATCGACATCTACGACATCATCAAGAAGAACCCGGCGGAGTTCGACCTCTCGATGGAGAGGATCATGAATGAGCAGCCGTACGCCGGCGGCAGCTACCAGTCGGCGCACATGGGCCTGCAGTTCGACGTCGCCAAGCAGGGCGAGCTCTACATGATCGCGCAGGGCACGGGCGGTGGCTATGGCGACGTCATCGAGCGCGACCCGGAGCTCGTAGTCGACGACCTGCAGCTCGATCGGATCTCCGAGGAGGTGGCGACCAAGCTGTACGGCGTCGCCTGGACCCCGGAGACCTACGTGGTCGACCAGGAGGGGACCGCGGCGCTGCGCGCCGACATCCGCAAGACACGATTGGCCCGGGGTAAGCCCTACCACGAGTTCGTCGCGGAGTTCGTCAAGCCTGAGCCCCCAAAGGAGCTGCTCTACTACGGCTCGTGGGGACAGGAGGACGACGAGGAACTGTTCGCCACGCACTGGAGCGGGCATGAGCCGGAGAGAGTGCAGGCCAAGCTGCAGGACCTGCCGCTGATCATGGTCCCGGACCGGCGGGTGCTGAAGATCGACAAGCTACAGGCCCGGATAGTCGAGCTGGAGACCAAGTATGGCGAGGTCAGCAACCACAAGACCTGATCTTTGACCCGAGCCGTCCGCGGGGGCGGGCCCCCCCCCCGCCCGGGGGGG
>JAYVYM010000143.1:0-3286 GCA_043784245.1 Frankiales bacterium | reverse complement strand
TGATCGGGCTGGCCGGCGCCGGCACCGTCCCACTGGTGCTCGGTGACCTCAAACCCGACTACGTCGACACCGTCCGGGCCCTGGGCGGGCAGGTCGTCCGGCTCGGCCGCGGCCTGGGTTCACTGAACGTCCTGGACGTCGGGGCCCTCGATGACGCAGCAGACCAGCTCAGCCGGGCCGGCCTCGGCACCGACGCCGCGGCGCTGCGGGAGGAAGCCCACGGCCGGCGGGCCACCATGGTCGAGGCGCTGCTGACCCTGGCCCGCGGCGCCCGGTCCAGCGACACCGAACGCACCGTCATCTCCGCCGCCCTACGGGTGCTGGCCAAGCAGCATGTGGCCGCCCTGGCCGCGGACCCGCAGGCGCCGGCGCCGCTGCTGGCCGACCTGCTCGACGTGCTCGAGCGGGCCCCCGACCAGGTCCGGCTGCCGACCCTGGACCGCGGCAGCATCGACACCTACCGCTCGGTCGTGGACCCGCTGCAACGCTCGCTATACAGCCTGCTCGACGGCCAGCTCGGCGGGGTGTTCGCCCACCCGACCACCGAACGGCTCCGGCTGGACGCGACCGCGGTCTGCGTCGACGTCTCCGGGATCAGCGTCAACGACACCGCGCTGCAGGCAGCGGTGCTACTGGCCTGCTGGTCAGAAGGGTTCGGCGCGGTCGAGGCCGCGAACGCCCTCGCCGACGCCGGGCTCGCACCACAACGCCGGTTCTTCATCGTCCTGGACGAACTGTGGCGGGTGCTGCGCTCCGGTGAAGGGATGGTCGACAAGGTCGACGAACTCACCCGGCTGAACCGCAACAGCGGCGTCGGCCAAGCGATGATCACCCATTCGATGGCGGACCTGCGGGCGCTACGCAACGTCGAGGACCGCGACAAAGCCAAAGGGTTCATCGAACGCGCCGGGCTGGTCGTCTGCGGCGGGCTCCCCGCGCAGGAAGTCACCGAACTCAGCGAGATCGTCGCGTTCTCCCGGGCCGAACGCCAGCAGGTCACCAGCTGGTCAACCCCACCCGGCTGGGACGTCGCCGCGCTGCCCCCCGGGGTCGGCAAGTTCCTGATCAAAAGCGGCCAACGACCTGGCATCCCGGTCAGCGTCGACCTGACCCGCGCCGAACTCGACGCGGCAGTGCACGACACCAACAAGCGCTGGGCCGTCCCCACCCCAGCCACCGCCGTCCCCACCCCAGCCACCGCCACCCAGCCCGCGGTCAACATCCCGGCCACGATTCCCACCGAGCACGCGGGCGGCGGGCGGTGAACCGGCCGGTCCGGCCGGGTGCGGCGGGCGGCGGCAACGAGGCCGCCTGGATCGTCCCGGGTATCGGGGCGGTGCTGCTGCTCAGCTCCGCCGCCATCTGGCTCGGCGGCACCCTCGCCGCCACCTGGACCGGCACCGCTGGGCCGCGGGCCGGCTACAGCCCGGTGCTGTTCGTCCGGGTCGTCGCTGCGGGCACCGCGAGCCGGTGGCCTGGGGTCTCCACCACCCTGATCTGGGCGCTGACCGGCGCCGTGGCGTTGCTGCTGACGGTCCCGCTGACCGCCGTCGCCGTCCTGGTGTCCTCCCGCCGGCTGCGGGCGGACGACCCACGCAGGTCACTGGCCAGGCCTCGTGACGTCGCGCACCTGACGATGCCCCGGGTCGCGGCCAGCGCGACCCGGCTCCGGCCGTCACTTGCCGGCCGCAAACCCGCCGAGCTCGTCGCCGGCGATGTGGGCCTGGCCCTGGGCCGGCTCGCCGCCGCCGGCCCGAGGACGGCCAAGGGGAAGGTGCTGTTCAGCAGTTGGGAGGACGTCGTCTTGGCCTACATGGCCCCCCGCTCCGGCAAGTCCACCGCCCTGGCGGTACCGGCTGTGCTGTCCGCCCCCGGTGCGGTCATCGCCACCTCGAACAAAGCCGATGTCTGGGCGGCGACCGCGGCGATCCGCAACGATGAGACCGGCGAGCGGGTCTGGACGTTCGACCCGCAGCGGATCGCCTGGGCCCCGCAGACCTGGTGGTGGGACCCGCTGGCCGACCTCGACTCGGTCGAGGAGGCCGAGCGCCTGGCCAGCCACTTCGTGCTGACCGTCGAGGACGACCGCAGCAAAGACATCTGGGGCCCGGCCGCGCAAGAACTGCTCGCCGCCCTGCTGCTCGCCGCCCGGGCGGGTGGCGGGACGATGCACGACGTCTACGACTGGCTCAACGACGAAGCCAACCCGGTCCCGGTCGAGACCCTGAAGGACGCCGGGTACCGCGGGATCGCCGCGTCGCTGGCCGCCACCCAGGGCAGCCCCGCCGAGACCCGCGGGAGTGTGTACTTCACCGCCCGGGTCGCCGCGAAATGCCTCCGTAACCCCGAGATCACCGGCTGGATCACCCCGCCGGTCAACCCGATCGTCACCGGCCCTGACGGCGCAGCCGTGCGGGTCGAGCAGTTCCGGCCCGCCGGGCTGCCGAGCTCCCGGCAGACGCTGTACCTGCTCAGCAAGGACGGCGGTGGCAGCGCCGCTCCCCTGGTGGCGGCCCTGACCGACCGGGTGATCCGGGCCGCGACCCTGGCCGCGGAACGGGCCGGCGGCCGGCTCGACCCGCCGATGGTCGTGGTGCTGGACGAGGCCGCGAACATCTGCCGGATCGCCGACCTGCCGCAGCTGTACTCCCACCTGGGTAGCCGCGGGATCATCGCGCTGACGATCCTGCAGTCCCACGCCCAGGGCGTCGGGGTGTGGGGCGAGACCGGGATGCGGGCGCTGCTCGGCGCTGCGACCGTCAAACTCGTCGGCGCCGGCATCGACGACGCCAGCTTCGCCGAAGACCTCAGCAGACTGATCGGTGATCACGACGTCACCACCGTGGCCGTCAGCACCGGCGACGGCCGTAGCAGCCGGTCCCGTTCGGTCCGGCAGCAACGGATCCTGCCGGCCGCCGCGATCCGCGCCCTCCCCAAAGGCCAGGCGCTGGTCTGGCTGACCGGCAGCAAAGTCGCGATCGTCACCACCCTGCCCTGGTACGACGGGCCGCGGGCCGCCGAGATCACCGGCCGGACGCAGGCGGCGCAGACCCGCACGACCACCGCCGCAGCCGCCGGTGGCACCGCGTCCGACCACGCGCACGGCGCACCGGTCGGGTCCCGGCGATGAACGGCCCGACCGAACTCGCCGAACTCCGGGCCCGCGTCGACGTGCTCAGCGATGAGCTCATCGTCCTGGGTTCGGTCCTGGAGGACCTGCGCAACGGCGACCTGACGTTGCCCGGCGCCGACGAGTTTGACGGTCGCAGCGCCGAGCAGCGCCCGC
>JAYVYM010000142.1:0-2682 GCA_043784245.1 Frankiales bacterium | reverse complement strand
GCCGTGGCACTCGCCGTCGAGCCCAGGAAACCCGACCAGCCCGCCGCCAGCACCGCAGTCCGCCCGCTTCCGGGCGTTCGCCGCGTCCTCGTGGCCGCGACCAGCCGGCTGCACCTGCAGCTGTTCGTGAGCCACCTCGACCGGTCGCCGGACCGGCGCTGCGCTGCCAGCACCGACGACTTGGACCACCTTGTGGCCACCTGCCGGCTGGCCGAGGTCGACCTTGTCGTGCTGGTTGCCCTCGGGCTTCCAGCGGGTCGGGTGAGCGCGCTCGTCAGGGAGGTTGTCACGGCCACCGGCCTGGGCGTGGTGGTCGTGGCGCGGGGCGGCGACCCCGAGCAGTTGTCGGGCGCGCTGCAGGCCGGGGCTCGGGGCTATGTCACCGAGGCGTCCGGGCTCGAACGACTCAACCAGGCCATGGAGGTCGTGGGATCCGGCGGCATCTCGGTCGACCCGAACGAGGTCAGCGGGCTGGTCCACGACCTGGTGCGCGGCGGCCCCGGCCGACGGTCGGGCAGCGTCGTGGGCCAGCTCACGGGTCGCGAGGTGGAGGTCCTGCGCCTGCTCGTGGACGGTGCCTCGACGTACAGCATTGCGACCGGTCTGGGCATGGGCGCCCATACGGCTCGCACACACATCAAAAGCATCATGTCTAAGCTCGGGACGCACAGCCGTCTGCAGGCCGCGGCGCTGGCGGTTCAGCTCAACCTCGTGTGAGCCGCTGCGCCTACCCGGGCTACGTCGTCTGGGTGAGGTGAGCTGAGTAGCCGGCGCCCCCCTCGCTCATCGTCTGGGTGACAGCGAGTTCGTGTCCATGAGTGACGCCTGCCCCCTGCCGTTCCTCCAGAGTTCATTTTTCAAAGTGTTCGCGAGAGAGTGCGGCAGGGAGGACGCCGATGGTCTGGGGAGAGCTTGAGAAGGAGCCGCCGACGCTCCTCCCGGTCGCCGCCGTCACGAGACCGGCCCCGGTGCCCGAGCAGCGCGACCCGGAGTGGTCTGCCCCACGGCTGCCGCCGCTGACGGTGGTCGTGCCCACCCGAAACGAGGCGGGCAACGTCGTCGCCCTCGTCGCGGCTCTGGATCGGTACCTGGCCGGGCAGCCGGCGCAGGTGCTGTTCGTCGACGACAGCACCGACAACACCCCGGAGGTGGTGCTGCGAGCGGCCGAGCACTCCGCCCTGCCGGTTCGACTGCTGCACCGCCCCGAGGGCGAGCGCACCGGCGGCCTGGGCGGGGCCGTCGTGGCCGGCCTCCGGCAAGTCAACACGCCTTGGGCCGTGGTCATGGACGGCGACCTCCAGCACCCGCCGGACATGCCGGGTCGGCTGGTGGCACAGGGGTTACGCCAAAACGCGGACGTCGTCGTCGGCAGTCGCTACCTGCCGGACGGCGGCCACGGGGGGCTGCCAAGCGCCAGCCGGGTGGTCGTTTCACGCGGCGCGCACCTGGTGACCCGCCTGCTGTTCCCGCGCCGAATGCGAGGGGTGACCGACTCGATGAGTGGCCTGTTCGCCGTCCGCCTTGCGGCCCTCGACGGCGTGGCGCTGCGCCCCGACGGCTTCAAGATCCTTCTCGAGGTGCTGGCCCGCACCCCGGGTCTGCGGGTCCACGAGGTGCCCTTCGTCTTCGGCGAGCGCCTGAGCGGAGAGAGCAAAGCATCCCTGCGCGAGGGGCTGCGCTTCGCCCGACACGGCCTGCGCTTGCGCCTGTCGGTCCTGGGCAGGGGCCGGTTGGCTCAGGCGCTGGCGTTCGGCGCCGTGGGCGTCACCGGCATCGCCGTCAACGCCGCGGCTTTTCTCATGGCGCAACTCACGGGGCTGCACTATCTCCTGGCTGCAATCGTCGCCACGCAGGTGTCCACGCTGTGGAACTTCGCCGGCACCGACCGCCTGGTGTTCCGCGCCTCGAAGCGACGCGGCCTGCTGGCCCGGCTGGTTCCCTTCGCCGCCGTCAACGAGGCGCTGCTGGTCCTTCGTATCCCGCTTATCGCGCTGCTGGTCGCCGCCGGATTGGCTGCTGTCGTTGCCAACATCCTCACCCTCTTGTTTGCCTTCATCCTGCGTTTCGTCATCAGCGAGCGCCTGTTCCACTCTGCCGAAAGGGCATCATGACCGAGACCCTGAGCCGCATCCCCCGCCAGCAGGTCGTCACAAGAGAGGTGGTGCTCGACCGTGCACCGAAGCCCCTGGCGTTCCGCGGGGCCGGCCGCAGCACCTCCTACTTCGCGCACCGCTACGACCTCGGCGGCGTCCTGACCATCGGCTCCGAGGTGCCCCTCAAGGAGCTCGAGTGGTTTCGGTCCCCGGCAGTCTCCACTGGCTTCGACATCGAAGTGCGGGTCGGCCAAGTCGCCGCCGGTACCCGCCGGCGTACGGTCGTGACGACCTATGCACACCCGGCGGCCGTCCACTACGTCGAGCACCTGGGCCGGCTGGGCGCCAACTTCCAGGTCGAGATGGGTGACCCGGTGAAGGTCACGGTGAGTCCGCTGCTGGGCCGCTCCCCACACGTCGTGTACACCAACATCATTGAAGCGCTGCTGAGGTTCCTGTTCGTCGCCCAAGGCCGGATGCTGCTGCACTCGGCCTGCTTGGAGCTCAACGGCGTTGGGATTGTCCTGTCCGCAAAGACCGACACGGGCAAGACCGGCACAGTGCTCAAGCTGGTCCGCGAGCAAGGAGC
>JAYVYM010000141.1:0-11594 GCA_043784245.1 Frankiales bacterium | reverse complement strand
CTGGCCGGCTCCCTGCTCCCGCTAGGGCTCGGCATCGCGCTGCTGGGCCTGCTGCGAGCCGCTCGGACCGGTCGCCGGGCAGGCCGCCGAGGGGCCCGTCACACCGCCTGAATGGCGGCGGCCGGCCGGAGCGCGTCGTTCAGCGAGCCCGACCGGAACGGCGCTGCCACGACGTGCGTGAACCCCTGCGCCTGGACGACCGCCAGGGCGGCCCCGTCGCAGGCCGCCAGCGCGACAGCATCGAGCTCGACCCGGGCCGCACCCTCCCCGAGGTCGCGGACCCGCAGGTCGATGACGGCGACGCCGGCCCTCGTGAGGTGCCCGCGCAGGGCCCCCTCCGCACGGTCGACCCGGGCGAGCCGGTACGGGGTGACCTGGACGCCGTACGAGATCCGGCTGGCCAGGCAGGCCAGTGCGGGCTTGTCGGCAGTCACCAGGCCCCAGCGCCGACTGGCCTCGCGCACCTGCGCCTTCGTCAGGCCCGCGTCCAGCAGCGGGGTGACGGCACCGCGCTCCGACGCAGCGCGAATCCCGGGCCGGAAGCCGGCGGCGGCGTCGTCCGCGTTCGTGCCCGTCGCGACACACGCCAGACCCAGTGCCTCCGCAAGCGGGCGCAGCGTGTCGACCAGGGTGGCTTTGCAGTGGAAGCAGCGGTCGGGGCCGTTCGCGACGTAGCCCGGCCGGTCCATCTCCGCCGTCCCGGGGACGAGGTGCCGTACGCCGAGCGCGATGGCGTACGCCCGAGCCGCGGGCAACTCGGTGGCGGCCAGGCTGGCGCTGACGGCCG
The DNA here is from genome assembly GCA_043784245.1 of Frankiales bacterium. GTDB lineage: Bacteria > Actinomycetota > Actinomycetes > Mycobacteriales > SCTD01 > JAYVYM01. The sequence continues at coordinate 10,807 of JAYVYM010000141.1, read as the reverse complement.
TCGCCGCCGCGACCCGCTCGGTGCCCAGCGCCCGGACGGCTGCGGCGAGCAGCATCGCGGAGTCGGCGCCACCCGAGAACGCCACCAGCACCCCGCTGAGCCCGCGCAGCGACGCGTCGAGCGCCGCCAGCCGCTCGTCCAGGTCCTCCGCGCTCACGCCCCGACAGTAATCGCCCCCTCCGAGGCTCTGAGACGGACCGGCGGTCAGCCCTCACCGGTCGCGAGCTGCTGACCCGAGCTGCCCGGCGGCGAGGCCTCGGCAGTCGACGCCGCCGACCCCGTCGTCATGCCTCTCACACGGCATGACGGCACATGAGGCGCCCCGAGGTACTCGACGGCGCCGGGTCAGCATCGGTGACGTGCACGTGCCCGCACGACGTCATGCCCTGACGCCCTGATACGGAGGGTTACGGCGCGCGGCTACCGAATGAGGACCGCCTGGACCCCGAACTCGATGGCCCAGGACTCCCAGAGGCGGTCAGCGGCGTAGGCCGGGCTCGCCAGGCTGCGGGCCAGGCCCAGACAAACCCGGTCGGCCAAACTGAGACCCGATTGGTGCCGATACAGCGAGGCCGCCAGGCGAGCGTTGAGGCGACCGAAGGGGCTCACCGTGACGCCAAGACCGTCGATCTGAGCGTCGACGGCCTCGGCCGGCACGCCGACACGAGCAGCCTTCTGCAACACCTCGGCGTCGTTGACGGCGCTGATGGTGGCGTCGTCGTCGACGAGAGCGCTAGCGACTCGGTGCCAGCCTGGCTCCTGGTTGAGAAGGGCCAGTAGTGCGGAGGCGCCGAGGACGATCACAGCGAGGGGCTGCGGGTGTCTTCCGCTAGGGCCTCGGCCCGGCGCTCACGAATGAGCTCGTCGCCGAGGTTGGCACCGTGGCCATCGGATGCAGCGAAGGTCGCCCACAGCTGCTCGAGCGCCTTGCGGCGCCGGGGGTCCCAGCCGGCCAGGGGGTCGGCCTCAGAGGTGGCTTCGCTCATGCACCGAGGCTAGTTGCGGGGGAGACGCCGTGCCAGCACGCCTGCGGACGTTCCTCTCGGGGCGTGGCTGCTGGCCCGGGCCGCCAGCAGTCGTCCGCCCGAGGGCGGAGGTCGGCTGAGCCTTCGCCCTCAGGCCGATCGTCGCCACCGGCACATCGAGCACCGCTGTCGACGCCCTCGGAAGCACCGAGAGGCCCGGCTCAGCCACCTCCGGCTGCCGTCCGCTCGCCGCCATCTGCGGCAGTGCGCAGACGGACCTGGGAGCAACCCTCCCGGGCAGCCGTCCGGGGCTGCGCCGGTTAGCGTTGCGGGGATGGACACGTCGGCACGTAGCCTCGCCGACTGGCTGCGGGCGTGGCCGGACGAGCGGCTCGCCGCCCTGCTCAGGGCCCGCCCGGATCTGGCCGTCCCTGTGCCCCCCGACCTCGGGGTCCTGGCGGCCCGCGCGGGCGTCCGGCTCTCGGTGCTGCGCGCCCTGGAGCAGCTCGACGCCGCGGCCCTCGCCGTCATCGACGCCCTGGTCCTGGCCGACGATCCGGCGACGATCAAGGACCTGCAGGTCCTGGCCGGTACCGCCTTCACGCCCGCGCAGGTGCAGGCCTGTGTCGACCGGCTGCGAGCGGCGGCGCTGGTGTGGGGGGACGACGACGCGCTGCACCTGGTCGGCGCGGTGCGCGAGGTAGCCGGCTCGGTCCCGGCGGGGCTCGGCCGGCCGGTGCTGGCCTGCCTGGCCCGGCACACCGACCGCCAGCTCGCCATCCTGTGCAGCGCGCTCGTCCTGCCGGCGGGCGCCGGCCTGGCCGGCATCGGCGAGCTGTTCAGCGACCCCACGCGGCTCGGCGCGCTGCTCGCTCAGGTCGACGACCCCGGCCACCAGGTCCTGACCTCCCTCGCCGGTGGGCCACCGCTGGGCCAGGTCCGCGACGCCATGCGGCCGATCGGCAGCGAGCAGCCCGACAGCCCGGTCCGCTGGCTGCTGGCGCATGCCCTGCTCGTCCCGGTCGACAGCGGCACCGTCGAGCTCCCCCGGGAGGTCGGGCTGGCGATGCGCGGCGACGCGCCGCTCGGGTCGGTCCGCGCCGACCCGCCGGCGCTCGCGCTGTCGGCGCCCGGGGCCGGTGAGGTCGACCGGGCCGCAGCCCTCGCCGCCGCGGACACCGCCTCGCGGGTCGAGGGGCTGCTGGAGTCCTGGTCGGCCGACCCGCCGTCGGTGCTTCGCTCCGGCGGGCTGGGCGTACGCGAGCTGCGCCGTACCGCCAAGGACCTGGACCTGCCCGAGAGCACCGCCGCTCTGCTCGTCGAGGTGGCCGCGGGCGCCGGGCTGCTCGACCAGACAACGAGCGTCGACCCCTGCTGGGTGCCCACCCCGGCGTACGACACCTGGTCGGCGCAGCCACCCGAGCAGCGCTGGGCACTACTCGCCCGCGCCTGGCTCGACCTGCCGCGGCTGCCGGGGCTGATCGGCCAGCGTGACGACCGCGACCGGGTGCTCGCGCCGCTGGGCCCCGACCTCGAACGGCCCGGCGCGCCCGCCGACCGACGGCGGGTCCTGGAGCTGCTCGCGGAGGCCCCGGCCGGCCGCGCGCCGACCCGCGCGAGCGCCGTCGAGCTGCTCGTCTGGCGGGCCCCGCGCCGGGGCGGCCGGATGCGCGACCGGGTCCTGGACCTGGCGCTCGGCGAGGCCGAGCTGCTCGGGCTGACCGGCCGGGGCGGCCTCGCGTCGTACGCCAGGGTGCTGCTGGACGGCGACGACCGCGGCGCCGCCAAGAAGCTGCTGGACCTGCTGCCCGACCCACTCGACCACGTCCTGGTCCAGCCGGACCTGACCGTCGTCGCGACCGGCCCGCTGGAGCGCGGGCTGGCCCGCGAGCTGGCGCTGGTCGCCGACGTCGAGTCGACCGGCGGCGCCACCGTCTACCGGGTCGGTGAGGCGTCCGCACGACGTGCGCTCGACGCCGGGCGCAGCGCGAGCGACCTGCACGAGCTGTTCCGGACCCACTCGCGCACCCCGGTGCCGCAGGCACTGACCTACCTGATCGACGACGTCAGCCGGCGGCACGGCCGGCTGCGGGTCGGCGTGGCGACGTCCTACCTGCGCTGCGACGACGAGGCGCTGCTCACCGAGGTGCTGGCGCACAAGCGGGCCGCGCCGCTGCGGCTGCGCCGACTCGCGCCCACCGTTGTCACCAGCCAGGTGCCGGTCAACCAGCTGCTGGCGGACCTGCGTGCGATGGGCCACTCGCCGGCCGCCGAGGCCCCCGACGGCGCGCTGCTGCTGACCCGCCCCGACGCCCGCCGTACCGCCCTGCGCGCACGCCCCGGCCGGTACGCCGAACCGGCGGCCCTGGCTGCCGAGCACGCCCGGCTCGCCGTGGGCGCCCTGCGGGCCGGTGACCTCGCCGCCCGAGCCGCCCGCCGCGCGCCGGTGACCACGACGCATACGCACACCACCGATACCCTGGCGTTCCTGCAGCAGGCCGCCCGCGAGCACCGGCAGGTGTGGATCGGCTACGTCGACGCGCAGGGCCGTTCGACCTCGCGGGTCGTCGAGCCGCGGTCCGTCGAGGGCGGCTACGTCTCTGCGTACGACCATCTGCGCCAGGAGGACCGGACGTTCTCGATCCACCGGATCACCGGCGTCGCCGACGTCAACCCGGAAGGTGCCTGAGCCCGTGCGTGTTGGAGAGCCCGATGACCACTGACGGACCGCTGATCGTGCAGAGCGACAAGACGCTGCTGCTCGAGGTCGACCACCCGATGGCCGCGGAGTGCCGGCAGGCGATCGCGCCGTTCGCCGAGCTCGAGCGCTCCCCCGAGCACGTCCACACCTACCGGCTGACGCCGCTCGGGCTGTGGAACGCGCGGGCCGCCGGGCATGACGCCGAGCAGGTCGTGGACGCCCTGGTGCGCTTCAGCCGCTACGCGGTGCCGCACGCGCTGCTCGTCGACGTCGCCGACACGATGGACCGCTACGGCCGGCTGCGTCTGGAGAACGACCCGGTGCACGGTCTGGTCCTGCGTACGACAGACCGCGCCGTGCTCGAGGAGGTCGTCCGCAACAAGAAGGTCAGCCCGCTGCTCGGCGAGCGGCTCGACCCCGAGACGATGCTGGCCTTCCCGTCCGAGCGCGGGCGGCTCAAGCAGGCCCTGCTCAAGGTCGGCTGGCCGGCCGAGGACCTCGCCGGCTATGTCGACGGTGAGGCGCACGAGATCAGCATGCGCGAGGAAGGCTGGCACCTGCGCGACTACCAGCAGCTCGCCGTCGACGGCTTCTGGCACGGCGGCTCCGGTGTCGTGGTCCTGCCGTGCGGCGCCGGCAAGACGATCGTCGGGGCCGCCGCGATGGCCCGGGCCAGCGCGACGACGCTGATCCTGGTCACCAACACCGTCTCCGGTCGGCAGTGGAAGGACGAGCTGCTCAAGCGCACGACCCTGACCGAGGAGGAGATCGGCGAGTACTCCGGCGAGAAGAAGGAGATCCGGCCGGTCACCATCGCGACCTACCAGGTGATGACCACCAAGCGCAAGGGCGAGTACGCGCACCTCGAGCTGTTCGGGGCGCGCGACTGGGGCCTGGTGGTTTACGACGAGGTGCACCTGCTGCCCGCGCCGGTGTTCCGGATGACGGCCGATCTGCAGTCGCGCCGCCGGCTCGGCCTGACCGCCACGCTGGTCCGTGAGGACGGCCGCGAGGGCGACGTCTTCAGCCTGATCGGCCCGAAGCGCTACGACGCGCCGTGGAAGGACATCGAGGCGCAGGGCTACATCGCGCCCGCCGACTGCACCGAGGTCCGCGTCACGATGACCGACGCCGAGCGCCTGACGTACGCCACCGCCGAGCCGGAGGAGAAGTACAAGGTTGGCGCGACCGCCCACACCAAGGTCGCCGTCGTCCGCAAGCTCGTCGAGACCCACCCCGACGACCAGGTGCTCGTCATCGGCGCGTACCTCGACCAGCTCGACGAGCTCGGCGCAGCGCTGGACATGCCGATCATCCAGGGCTCGACCAAGAACGCCGAGCGGCAGCGGCTGTACGAACTGTTCCGTACCCGGCAGATCCCCGGCCTGGTGGTCAGCAAGGTGGCGAACTTCTCGATCGACCTGCCGGAGGCCTCCGTCGCCATCCAGGTCAGCGGCACCTTCGGCTCCCGCCAGGAGGAGGCGCAGCGGCTCGGCCGGGTGCTGCGTCCGAAGGCTGACGGCCGTACCGCGCACTTCTACACGGTGGTCTCGCGGGACACCCTGGACCAGGAGTACGCCGCCCACCGCCAGCGCTTCCTCGCCGAGCAGGGGTACGCCTACACGATCGTCGATGCAGACGACGTCCTGAGCGGCTGACCCGCCTCGCATAGCGTGACGCCGTGAGCCTCTCCGAAGCCCGTACGGCCGTGCAGCACGACCTGCACGGCCGCTGGGACACGTTGCTCGAGCAGGCAGCGGCGCATCGCGCATGGTGGCTGCTGCAGTGGCCGGGCGGCGACCCCTACGTGCCCGGGCTGCTCGCGCAGGACGTACAGGAAGCGGTGCACGAGCGCGCCGACCCGCTGTGGCCGCTGTGCCCGACCTGCCGCGACCACGCGCTGTTCGTGGAGCCCGACCTCGGCGAGGACGCTTTCTGGGTCTGCCACCGCAGCGGCCTGCCGATCGCCGAGGTCGGTCGGCTGCCCGAGCAGCCCCGGACCGGGACGAGGCCCTAGCTGCGCCGGCCCGGGTGCTCGGGGCCGGTGTCGCCGCTGACGGCGTCCTCGGTGTCGGCCGGGTCGGCGGTCACCCCGGCCAGCGCATCGCCGCCAGCGGTCCCGCCGGGAACAGCCTGGGATGGCTGCTCATCGGCCGGGGCGGGACCGGTGTCGGCCGCGCCGCTGCTCTGCGATCCGGAGGCGCGGGCCACGTAGGACGACTGGTCGGCCTCGGCCGCGGCGTTCTCGGGCCCGGCATCGGCCTTGATGCCTTCGTGCGGCTCGCGGGGAAGGGTCACGAGGGTTCCTCCTGTCGGTGCGGCGAGGTCGCCACCACCGGCCCCCTTCCCGCCGCAGGCTCCCGCTACCGGAGGAGCGCGAGCAGTTGCCGGTACTGCTGTGCGCAACCGCCGACGATTTCGCTGCATCGCCCCGAAGCCCATCCGGTGGACGGGCGCGTCGGGCTCAGTCCAGGACGGTTTGGGCAAGCTCCGCCCAGTCGTCCTGCGGTACGTCGAGGGCGTCGGCGCCGAGCACCTGCAGGCACACGTGCGAGGCGCCGGCGTCCAGGTGCTCCTGCACCCGCCGCCGGATCGCCTCGATGCCGCGTACGACCATCGCGTCCTTGAGCCGGTCGCTGCCGCCGCGCCCGAAGTCCGGCTCGCCGAACCCCTGGCGCACCCAGCTGGCCCGGTAGTTGGGCAGGCCGGTGTAGATCTCCAGGTGCCAGTGCGCCCGCCGGCGCCACTGGTCAATGTCAGCATCGAGCACGACGGCCTGCTCGACCGCCAGCACCGGCCCCTCGCCGAGCACCTCCCGGGCCCGCGCCGTGTGCTCCGGCGTCACGAGGTACGGGTGGGCGCCCTGCGCGCGGTCGCGGGCCAGCTCGAGCATCTTCGGGCCGAGCGCCGCGAGCAGTCGGGGCGGTGGCGGCTGCCCACCCGCGACGGCGTACGGCGCGGCGTCCATCGCCTCGAGGTAGTCGGCCATCGCGGCCAGCGGCCTGTCGTACCGGTGACCGCGCATCCGCTCGACCAGCGGCGCGTGGCTGACGCCGAGCCCAAGGACGAACCGCCCGGGGAACGCCGCCTCCAGGGTGCGTGCGGCGGCGTTCGCCGCCACGGCGTCGCGGCCGTAGATGCTCGCGATGCCGGTGGCGACGACAAGCCGCTCGCTGGCCGACAGGTAGAGCTGCGCGGCGGTGAACGCCTCCCGGCCGTACGCCTCACCGAACCACAGGGCGCCCCAGCCCTGGGCATCGAGCGCCGCGACAGCGTCCCGGGCTGCGGGGACGTCGAGGGCGTCCAGGGCAGCCGTCCAGATCCCGACCCGGCCGAGCATCATCCGAGGCCCCGCGAGTCCTGCTTGAGCGCGGTGTCGACCGTCAGCGCACCGGCGACGACCAGCGAGAGCAGCGGGTCCTGCAGCGGGCGATGGATCTGCACGACGTAGTTGTCGGCGGTGGTGAACAGCGTCTTCGCGACCCCCTCGAAGGTCTTCTTGATCTTGGCGACCTCGGTGCCCGACTCGTCGAGGATGGTGAAGTCCCAGGCCCGCCAGTTCTGCGCGTTCAGCGAACCCACCTGGCGACCGCCGCTCAGCAGCCCGAACCGGATCTTGCCGAAGACGTTCTCCTGCACCAGCTGACCGATCTCACCGACCCCGGGCTTCTCGACGACCACCCGGCTCTTCACGAACTTGGCCGGCCGGGTGAGCAGCAGCACGGGCACGCCGGCGGCGTCGCGGACCTCGAGGCGGTGGGTGAGGTACTGGTCGACGCTCGAGACAAAGCGCAGCGCCTTCTTCAGCCCGCTCTGGCCGACCTCGACGACGCTGCCGAGCGGCCGCCCGGCCTGGTCGTAGACGGCGTACTCGTTGGTCAGCTCGATGAGCTTGGCCTTCTGGTTGACCACCAGTACCGGCTCGGTGAACAGCGTCCCGGCCCCTCCCGGTGCGGGCGCCAGGCCGGCCCGCCGCTGCACCTGGTCCTTGACGTACGCCGGGGTCGAGGTCTGCACCGGGGCGCTGCCGTCCGGCAGCGGGCTGGTCGTCGGGACGCCGTCCTTGACCACCGCGTCGGTCCAGCGGCCGCCATCCCACCAGCGCAGGTCGAAGGTCGTCGCTGGGTCGGCGTACCAGCCGGGCTGAGGCGTCGTCATGACGACGATCGTGCCGCACCGGCAGGCAGCACCGCCCGGCTGGCGTGGCCGAGGCCGGATCGGGCAGGCTCGCCGCCATGAGCGCACCCGTCGTACCGACCGAGTCCCTGCCGCTGCCGGGCGGCGGCGCGATACCGCTGCTCGGCTTCGGCACCTGGCAGCTCACCGGCCCCGAGGCCGAGACGGCGACCGCCGCGGCGCTGGCCGCCGGCTACCGCCACCTGGACACCGCGACCGTGTACGGCAACGAGCGGGAGGTCGGGCGGGCCCTGGCCGCCAGTGGCGTGCCGCGCGACGAGGTCTTCCTGACCAGCAAGCTGCCGCCGGACCGCGCCGACTGGGCGCGCGCCACCCTCGAGCAGTCCCTCGAGCAGCTCGGCGTCGACGCGCTCGACCTGTGGCTCATTCACTGGCCCGCCGAGCGCGACAACGTCGATCTCTGGCAGGCCCTGCTCGCCGCACAGGACGACGGGCTCGCGAAAGACATCGGGGTCAGCAACTTCGGACTCGACCTGCTCGACGAGGTCACCGACGGCACCTCCGTCGCTCCGGCGGTCAACCAGATCCGCTGGAGCCCGCTGCTGTTCGACGCCGCAGTGCTCGCCGGGCACCAGGAGCGTGGAACCGTGCTCGAGGGCTACAGCGCGCTGAAGGGTGGCACGCTTGACAACCCGGTGATCATCCAGATCGCCACCCGGCTGGGGCGGACTGCGGCGCAGGTCATCGTGCGCTGGCACCTGCAGCACGGCACTGTCGTCATCCCGAGGTCAACCAACCCGGCACGGATCGCCGCTAACGCCGATGTCGGCAGCTTCACGCTCAGCGACGACGACATGTCGGCGATGGACGCCCTGGGCAGCTGACTGGGCCGCCGACCGACCTCGCGATGTCCTCGCCACCTCGACGACGGGGGAGGTAGCGGCGGCGGTCAGCGGCATGGCACCGTTCGCGTCCCGTCCCCTGTCGGCCCTGGGGTCCCCCTCCCCTGTTTGGGTGCCCTCCCCTCCCGCCCCAGGATATTGTGTGCTTGATTTTGAGATCAAGCACACAAAGTCCCGCCTCACGAACCTCCCTGAGCGCATCGCCGGCTGGCTGCAACGGACTTTGTGTGCTTCATCATCGATAGGAAACACACAAAGTCCAGCCTGATGTCCGGCATGGAGGTCAGCGCAGGGCCCGGGCAGCTGTGGCGTCCAGCACCAGCAGGAAGCTGCCCTGCACCAGGACGGCCGCCCCGTCCCCGCGCCAGCGACCGTCGCGCACCAGCCATCCGCCGGCGGCCAGATAGCCGAGGTCCAGCCCTGCGTTGACCAGCAGCACGCGTCGCAGCCGCGCCGGATCGGTCGCTCCGCGGCGGCGCGCACCGAGCAAGGCGATGACCCCGTCCACCGCGCCCCACGCCGCGGTCTGTCGCCCGAACCTGCGGCTTGCCGGTCGGAGCCAGAGCGCCGAGCCGACGGCCAGCGAGCCCACCGCCCAGCCGCCGAGCACCTGGGTCAGCCGCCGCTCCACATCGGTCACGACCCGAGCCTGCCGCATGCGGCGCCACCGCGCAGCAGCTCGCTGGCTACCCGGCGACTGGCCTGCTCGACCCTGCACCGCCGGGATCCGTAGCCGCCGGCTCAGCAGCCAGCCGCGGTGCGGACAGGCGACCGTCAGTCCAGGAGCCGGGCCGGGACGATCTTGAGCGGGTAGGGCGCGGTGACGGTCAGCAGCTCGTCGCAGGGGCCTGGTGGCGTCGGTCATCCCCGCCGACAAGCCCGAGACCAGGGCCTGGCACACCCGGGCCCGACACACCCGACGGGCGGCCCTCCGTGAGGAGGACCGCCCGTCGGGTCGTGCAGGTGGGGCAGGACTAGAAGTCCATCCCGCCCATGCCGCCCATGCCGCCGTCGCCCATGCCGCCGCCGCCGCCAGCCGGCGCCTTCTCCGGCTTGTCGGCGATGACCGCCTCGGTGGTGAGGAACAGCGCCGCGATGCTCGCAGCGTTCTGCAGGGCCGAGCGGGTGACCTTGGCCGGGTCGATGATCCCGGTCGCGATCATGTCGACGTACTCGCCGGTCGCGGCGTTGAGGCCCTGACCGGTCTCCAGGTTGCGGACCTTCTCCACCACGACGCCACCCTCGAGACCGGCGTTGACGGCGATCTGCTTGAGCGGTGCCTCCAGCGCGAGGCGCACGATATTGGCGCCGGTGGCCTCGTCGCCGACCAGGTCGAGCTTGTCGAACGCGGTCTTGCTGGCCTGCAGCAGGGCCACGCCACCGCCCGCGACGATGCCCTCCTCGACGGCCGCCTTCGCGTTGCGTACGGCGTCCTCGATGCGGTGCTTGCGCTCCTTGAGCTCCACCTCGGTGGCCGCGCCGACCTTGATGACGGCCACGCCGCCGGCCAGCTTCGCGAGTCGCTCCTGGAGCTTCTCGCGGTCGTAGTCGGAGTCGGACTTCTCGATCTCGGCGCGGATCTGCTGGACGCGCCCGGAGATCTGGTCGGCGTCGCCGCCACCCTCGACGATGGTGGTCTCGTCCTTGGTGATGGTCACCTTGCGGGCCCGGCCCAGCAGGTCCAGGCCAGCGGTGTCGAGCTTGAGGCCGACCTCCTCGGAGATGACCTGCGAGCCGGTCAGGATCGCGATGTCCTGCAGCATGGCCTTGCGGCGGTCGCCGAAGCCGGGCGCCTTGACGGCGGCCGACTTGAAGGTGCCGCGGATCTTGTTGACCACCAGGGTCGCGAGCGCTTCGCCCTCAACGTCCTCGGCGATGATCGCCAGCGGCCGGCCGCTCTGCATGACCTTCTCCAGCAGCGGCAGCAGGTCCTTCACGGACCCGATCTTGGAGTTGACGACCAGGATGTACGGGTCGTCGAGGACGGTCTCCATGCGCTCGGGGTCGGTCACGAAGTACGGGCTGATGTAGCCCTTGTCGAAGCGCATGCCCTCGGTGAGCTCGAGCTCGAGGCCGAAGGTGTTGCTCTCCTCGACGGTGAT
>JAYVYM010000140.1:0-2747 GCA_043784245.1 Frankiales bacterium | reverse complement strand
CGTGGAGCGGGTCGACGACGTCGGCGTGGCCGGCCTGCACCGGCTCCTCGCGGCCCGCCCGGCCCTGGACCGCGCCGACTGCCTCGTCGTCGTCGCCGGCATGGAAGGCGCACTGCCCAGCGTCGTCGGCGGCCTGGTCGGCACCCCGCTGGTCGCCGTACCGACCAGCGTGGGCTACGGCGCTTCGTACGGCGGCCTGGCTGCGCTGCTGGCGATGCTCAACAGCTGTGCACCCGGGGTGGTGGTCGTCAACGTCGACAACGGGTTCGGCGCCGGGGTGCACGCTGCCCGGGTCGCGCGCCGCGCCGCGGTCCCATGCGCCCCGGTGTACCGGTGACGGGAACCGTCGGCTGGCTCGACTGCGGAGCGGGGGCGAGCGGCGACATGCTGCTGGGGGCGCTGGTCGACGCCGGCACCCCACTCGAGGTGCTGCAGGCCGCCGTCGACACGCTCGGGGTCGAGCCGGTGCGGCTGCGCGCCGAGCCGGTACGACGTGCCGGGTTGGCTGCCCTGCGAGTCCATGTCGAGGTCGCCGACCGCCCTGCGAGCCGCACCTGGACCGACATCCGGCAGCTGCTCGACGCAGCGGCGCTCGCTGCCCCCGTACGCGACACCGCCCATGCCGTGTTCGAGCGGCTGGCCATCGCCGAGGGGGCGGTGCACCGGGTGCCGCCCGGGCAGGTGCACTTCCACGAGGTGGGAGCGCTCGACGCGATCGCCGACGTCGTGGGCGCCGCCGCGGGTGTGCACGCGCTGGGCCTGACCGCGCTGACCGCGTCCCCCGTCGCGGTCGGCTCGGGCACGACCCGCGGCGCGCACGGCCCGCTGCCGGTGCCCGTACCCGCGGTCCTGGCGCTGCTCACCGGCGTCCCCGTGCTCGCGGGCCCCAGCCCGCACGAGGCGACGACGCCGACCGGCGCCGCCCTGCTCGCCACCCTCGTGCAGAGCTGGGGTGCATTGCCCTCGATGGTGGTGCGGACGGTCGGGACCGGCGCCGGTGGTCGCGACCCGCAGGAGGCCGCCAATGTGCTGCGTCTGGTCATCGGCCAGGCCGCCACCGCGCCCGCGCCCGACGCACTGCTCATCGAGGCCAACGTCGACGACCTGGACCCACGCGTCTGGGCGGGAGTGCTGACCGCCCTGCTGGACCTCGGCGCGCATGACGCCTGGCTCACGCCGATGCTGATGAAGAAGGGCCGGCCGGCGCACATGCTGTCGGTGCTGTGCCCGCCGGCTTCGGCGGACGCCATCCGGCGTGCCGTGTTGACCCAGACCTCCACGATCGGGCTGCGCGAACGCCCCGTGTCGCGCACCGTGCTGGACCGCCGATCAGACGTCGTCGACGTGCAGGGGTGTCCCGTCCGCGTCAAGCGCGCGCTGCTTGACGGCGAGGTCGTCAACGTGAGCCCGGAGTGGGACGACGTAGCGGCCGCGGCGGTCGCGCTGGGCCTGCCCACCAAGATGGTGCTGGCCCGGGCGATCGCCGCCGCCGGGTGAGCGCAGCCGCCTGACGCCGGGCCCGCGGCGGGCCTAGTGTCCCGGCCATGACGGCGCGCGACCACCACGTACGCAGCGAGGTCGGCCGGCTCCGCACGGTGTTGCTGCACCGGCCCGGTGCCGAGCTCAAGCGGCTCACGCCGCGCAACAGCGCGGATCTGCTGTTCGACGGGCTGCCGTGGGTGGCCCGCGCACAGGACGAGCACGACGCCTTCGCGGCAGCGCTCTCCGACCGGGGCGTCGAGGTGCTGTATCTGCAGCGGCTGCTCGTCGAGACCCTCGAGTCGACGCAAGCCCGTGCCGAGGTCGTGCACGCGGCCGTCGCGCCCACGGTCGTCGGGCCGACGTTGGCCACCGTGCTGCGGCGCTGGCTGCTGGACCGCTCCAGCGAGGACCTCGCCGCAATACTGGTGGCTGGTCTGACCCACGAGGAGCTCCCGCGGATCGGGGCGGAGGGGGTCGTGGCGCGGCTGGCCGGAGCCGGTGAGTTCGTCGTACGCCCGCTGCCCAATCTGCTGTTCACCCGCGACTCCTCCGTCTGGGTCGACGACCACGTCGCCATCACCAGCCCGTCGATGCACGCCAGGCAGCGGGAGACAGCGCTGACAGGGGCGGTCTACCGCCACCACCCGCGGTTCGCCGGCACGCCGCTGCTGTACGGCAGCAGCGCCCAGGAGGCGTGGTTCGAGGGCGGCGACGTGCTGCTGCTGGCCGAGGGCGTCGTCGCTGTCGGGGTCGGTCAGCGCACCACCCCGGCGGGCGTCGAAGCCTTCGCTCTGCGCGTGTTCGCGGCCGGCGTCGCGCACACCGTCCTGGCGGTGCCGATCGCCCAGGAGCGCGCCACGATGCACCTCGACACGATCTGCACGATGGTCGACGTCGACGCGGTCGTGATGTTCCCGGCAGTCGCCGACACCCTCGTGGCTTGGCCGGTCACCGCCGACGGCGAAGGGGGCGTCCACGTCGACGAGCCGCAGCCCTTCCTCGAAGCCGCGGCGAAAGCGATGCAGATCGACCGGCTGCGGCTGGTCGACACCGGCCTGGACCCGGTGACGGCCGAGCGCGAGCAGTGGGACGACGGCAACAACACCCTCGCGCTGGCACCGGGCCTGGTCGTGGCGTACGAGCGCAACACCGAGACCAACGCCCGGCTCGAGGAAGCCGGTGTCGAGGTCGTCCGGATCGCGGGCAGCGAGCTCGGCAGCGGCCGCGGCGGCCCACGCTGCATGAGCTGTCCGGTGGCCCGGGAT
>JAYVYM010000139.1:0-4596 GCA_043784245.1 Frankiales bacterium | reverse complement strand
GGGTTGACGGTACCGTCACCGCCGATCACGATCGAGGACCGGCCGGTCCCGCGGATGTCGTACAGCGCCGGGGAAGAGAACACGGTGTCGCGGTTGTCGTACGGGAACCCCGGGATCAGGGCGCCGTCGGTGCCTCGCAGTGCGTAGATGAAGTGGTCGAGCGAACCGAAGACCACGTCCGGGATGCCGTCGCCGTCGACGTCACCGATCGCCGGGGTCGTGGTGACCCCGTCGGACTTCCCGTCGGGCGGACCGCCGGTGTAGGTGTTGAACGTGTCGCGGGTCCGGAAGCGCCACTTGACGTTGCCGTTGCCGTCGTAGGCGACGACACCGCCGTTGTCGCTGCGGTTGCGGGGCAGCACACCCCCGCCCCCGATCACGATGGAGTTCTGGCCGCTGTTGTCGATGTTGCCGATCGCCGCTGAGCTCTCGACGGCCGCGGGTTGCCCTGCGACGGGGTCGACGATCCTGTCCCAGGCGACAGTGCCGTCGCCGCGCAGCGCGTGCAGGTGACCGGACAGGTCCCCGATGACGGCCAGGCGCCCGGCCGGGAAGTCGCCCACGGCCGCCGAGCTGCTGTGCAGCCCGACGGTGGCGACATCCCAGGCCAGGCCGTACGGGACGCTGGCCGCGGCCGGGCCAACGGCGCCGGCCAGCACCACCGCCCCGGTCAGCAGCAGGACGGGGGCGAGGCGGGGCACGGTGCGCACAGGCGGTCCTTCGGCTCGGATGGTCCACCGGATCCGAGGTGCACGGACCGGGCGGCCCTACCTCTGTCGACGCCACACAGGAAGGTCTTGAGCGGGCGGCCGGGAGGCCAGTTCCTGGTTGCTCGAATCGCTTGTTCAACCGCGACGGGCGGCGGCCTGCGCTGCGGCGCGCAGCCCGTCGATGGCGGCAGCCGGATCCGCCGCGCCGAAGACCGCGCTGCCGGCGACGAACACGTCTGCTCCCGCGGCGGCACACCGTTCGATCGTCTCCGCGCCGACGCCGCCGTCGACCTGCAGCCACACGTCCAGGCCGGTGCCGCGGATCGCCTCGCGGCAGCGCCGCAGCTTGGGCAGCACGACGTCCAGGAAGGGCTGCCCGCCGAAGCCGGGCTCGACCGTCATCACGAGCAGCATGTCCAGCTCGGGGAGCAGGTCGACGTACGGCTCGATGGCCGTGGCCGGGCGCAGCGCCATGCCGGCGCGGACACCCCCGGCGCGCAGCGTGCGGGCCAGCCGGACCGGCGCGGCAGCGGCCTCGACGTGGAACGTGACGCTGCCGGCGCCCGCCTCGGCGTACTGCGGCGCCCAGCGGTCCGGGTCATCGATCATCAGGTGGCAGTCGACCGGCGTGTCGGTCGCGGCGAGCAGCGCGGCGACCGCGGGCAGCCCGAGCGTCAGGTTGGGGACGAAGTGGTTGTCCATCACATCGACGTGCAGCCAGTCGGCGTGCCCGCGTACGCGCGCGGCCTCGTCCGCCAGCCGAGCGAAGTCGGCAGCCAGGATGCTCGGGCTGATCAGCGTGCGGGACACCGCCGGAGAGTACGGCCCGGGCGCGTCAGTGGCGCTGGAGCAGGGCGAGGAACATCGCGTCGGTGCCGTGCCGGTGCGGCCACAGCTGCACGGCCGGGCCGGCGCCGAGGTCGGGGACACCGGGCAGCAACGGCCGCGCGTCGAGCTGCTCGAGGCCGGCGTGCCGGCGCAGCGCATCGGACACCGGGACGACGGTCTCGACCAGGTGCGGCGAGCAGGTGACGTACGCGAGCAGCCCGCCGGGGCGCAGCGCCGCGACCGCGGCGTCGATCAGCTCGCGCTGCAGCCGGCGCAGGCCGGGCAGGTCGGCGGGCTGCCGCCGCCAGCGCGCCTCGGGGCGCCGGCGCAGCGCACCCAGGCCGCTGCAGGGGGCGTCGAGCAGCACCCGGTCAGCTGTGCCGTCGCCGACCGGCAGCGCCCGGGAGTCGGCGACCACGACCTCGCGGACGCCGGACTGCCGGACCAGCCGGGCCCGGTGCGGCTGCACCTCGACGGCGAGCAGCCGGGCCCCGCGATCGGCGGCGAGCCCGTCGAGCAGTACCGCTTTGCCACCGGGACCGGCGCATACGTCGAGCCAGAGCCGGTCGGGGCCGGCCAGCGGCGCGGCGGCCAGCGCCAGCGCGACCAGCTGGCTGCCCTCGTCCTGGACGCCGGCGCGCCCGTCACGGATGGCCGCGAGCTCACCGGGGGCGCCCTCGGCGAGGCGGACGGCGCGCGGTGACCAGGGGCCGGCGATGCCCCCGGAGGCCACGACGAGCTCGTCGCGTGACATCCGCCTGGCGACCAGGTGCACCTCGGGCCGCGCGTCATCGGCGAGCAGGGCGGTCCGGGTCTCGTCCAGGTCGCCGCCGAGCGCGTCGCGAAACGCCGACGCGATCCAGCGTGGGTGGCTGGTCGCGAGCGCGACCTGCTCGAGGGGGTCGGCCGGAGCGAGCGCGTCGAGCCAGCCCGGCAGGTCGTGTGCGGCCACCTTGCGCAGCACAGCGTTGACGAACGCAGCCGGCCCGGCGGTGCTCACCCGGCGGGCCAGGTCGACGGTCGCGCTGACCGCGGCGTGCTGCGGCACCCGGGTGCGCAGCAGCTGGTAAGCCCCGAGGCGCAGCAGGTCGAGCACCGGCGGGTCGACCTTGGCCAGCGGCCGGTCGACGCAGGCCTGCAGCACGACGTCGAGCTGACCCTGCGCCCGCAGCGTGCCGTACGCCAACTCGGTCGCGAGCCCGGCGTCCCGGGGGTCCAGCCGGCGATCGCGCAGCAGGCCGGGCAGCACGAGGTTGGCGTACGCGTCGCGCTCGCGTACGGCGCTCAGCACGTCGTACGCGGTCTGCCGCGGTGGGTCCGAGGCGGGCGCCCGCAGCTTCGGGGCTTTTGTCACGGGCCGCGCAGTAGCGGGCGCGGTGGCAGTAGCGGGCGAGGTGGCCGTAGCGGGCGAGGTGCCAGGAGCGAGTGGCCCGCCCTTGGGCTTGCGCGGGCGGTGCTGACCGGTCACGTCAGCAGCTCGGCGGGCTCGGGGCGCAGCCCGCGCAGCCAGTCGACGGCAGCCATCTCGCCCTTGCCCTCGGGCCGGACGGTGCCCAGCCGTACCGCGGTGGTGGCGGTACCGACGAGGTCGCCGTGCAGCTCGCCGGCGGGCAGGCGCCGGTCGGTGAGCTCGACCGGTCCGAGCTTGACGCGCCGGCCGCGCAGCGTCGTCCAGGCACCGGGTGCCGGAGTGCAGGCCCGCACGACCCGGTCGACCCGCAGCGCGGGCGCGGCCCAGTCGACCCGGGCGTCCTCGACACCGATCTTGGGGGCCTGCGACACGCCGTCGGCCGGCTGCGGCACCGGCTGCAGGGTCCCGGCGGCGAGGCCGTCGAGGGTCGCGACCAGCAGCCCGGCCCCGGCGATTGCCAGCCGGCCGAGCAGGTCACCGGCGGTGTCGGCAGGGCGGACCTGCTCGGTGAGCACCCCGAGGACCGGCCCGGTGTCCAGGCCCTCCTCGAGCAGGAACGTCGAGGCGCCGGTGACCTCGTCGCCGGCGAGCAGCGCGTGCTGGACAGGCGCCGCGCCGCGCCAGGCGGGCAGCAGCGAGAAGTGCAGGTTGACCCAGCCCGCCGGCGGTATGTCGAGCGCCGCGCGGGGCACCAGGGCGCCGTACGCCACAACCGGGCAGCAGTCGGGCGCGAGCCCCCGCAGCCGCTCCAGGAAGGCCTGCTCGCGAGGCGAGCGCGGCGTGAGCACCTCGACGCCGGCGGACTGCGCCAGCTCGCGCACCGGGCTGGGCCGCAGCGCCCGGCCACGGCCGGCCGGGGCGTCCGGACGGGTGACGACAGCGGCCAGCTCGTGGTCGCTGTCCAGCAGCGCCTGCAGGCTGGGCAGGGCGGCCGCGGGCGTACCGGCGAACACCAGCCTCAAGCCGGCGTCCCAGCCACACTCATCGGGCCCGACCGAACAGCGGGTGCGGGCTGGCCTTGACCAGCGGCGCCCGCTCCCCCGACCAGTCGGCCTCGCGGATGGCCTGCATGGCGAGCTTCTTGGTCTCGGCGTCGAGCCGGTCGATGAACAGCACGCCGTCCAGGTGGTCGACCTCGTGCTGCACGCAGCGCGCCAGCAGGTCGCGGCCCTCGACGGTCACCGGGTCGCCGTGGACGTTCTGGCCGTGGGCGACGACGTGCTGCTTGCGGCGGCAGTCGAAGGTGAGCCCGGGCAGCGACAGGCAGCCTTCGTCGCCGTCGACCTCCTCGTCGCCAGGGAAGTGCAGCACCGGGTTGACCAGGTGGCCGAGCTGCTCGTCGACGTCGTAGACGAACACCCGCAGGCCGACCCCGAGCTGCGGGGCGGCCAGGCCGACGCCGGGCGCGTCGATCATGGTGTCCTGCAGGTCCTTGACGAGGTTGCGCAACTCCTTGTCGAAGGTGGTGACGAGCTCGGCCCTGGTACGCAGGACGGGGTCGCCGAGCAGGCGAATGGTTCGGGTGGCCACGCCCACAAGTCTAGGCGGGGCTCACCCGAGCAGCTGCGGGTCGAGCTCGACCCGGACCGGCTGGGCCTTCCCGGCGCTGCGCTGCGCCTGTACGGCGGCCAGCGCGGCCGCCAGCTG
>JAYVYM010000138.1:0-2819 GCA_043784245.1 Frankiales bacterium | reverse complement strand
GATGGAGTTTCTTTTTTGTCCAATCTCAAAAGCCAGCGTGCCGTCGATGCCATACTTTTGCGTGACCCAGGATCCAAACAATAAAGTGATTATGCCAATATGGGCCATCACAAAACCCGTATGATGCTGTTTCCACGGCCAGCGATCGATCATCACGCCGATCAGGTTCACGATCAGCGTCCCCATGACGATATACATATAAATGGATTGATAAACTAATTTTTGCGCGACCTCGGAATCATAACGGGCTTCAGTGATGGTGCCCACCGCGGCGATCACCGCCATACCTAAAATCACGCTGATGGCGAGACGGAGTGAAGCAAAGATTTTGAACGGCGGTTTGTCAACCGCTGCAAGCACATCCCGATCGCCCGTTACCGCGAAAGGGGAATGCAAGGAATCGGGCGCAAACGGATTGCGGGGCTCCGCGGCGAGGGCGGTTCCGGACGTCACGACCGGGGGCACGCCGTCCCGCGGGACCAGCAGCAGAGTAGGTGGCTCGGCGCCCTCGGAGGGCGGCTCGGGCACTGCCCCCTGCTGGTCCGGCAGGGTCGACGACACCCACCCATGCTACGGCGCCGGACGGGTGTGAGCGGGCAGGCGGCCCGTCAGGACCCACAGGAAGCGGTCGGTCAGGGCGTCCTGGACGGTCCGTGGCACCGGTACCCCGAGCCGGGCCCACCAGGTCGCGGGCCGCAGCCCCGGCCCCGGGACGACCAGGGCGTTCTCGGTTGCCGGCGGTCGCCCCGACCTCGCCGTACGTGGGCGGTGGCCGCGCACGCGGGGTCGACGGTCAGCGGATGACGCCGGCGCGCATCGCCAGCGCCACCATCTCCGCCCGGTCGCCGGTACCGAGCTTGCGGGCGATCCGGGCGAGGTGGCTCTTGACGGTGAGGGCCGACAGCCCGAGGTGGTCGCCGATGTCTTTATTGCTCTTGCCGTCCGACACCAGCCGCAGGACCTCGATCTCGCGACCGGACAGGTCGCTCACACCACTGTCAGCGGGGCCACCGCGCAGTCCGGCAGCCAACAGTGAGGCCACCGACGGGTCGGCGTACACCCCGCCGGCGAGGACCCGTCTGACCCCATCGGCGACGACGACCGGGGAGGCCGTCTTGAGCAGGTAGCCCTGGGCGCCGGCGACGAACGCGGCCCGCACCGAGTACGGGTCGTCGGCGGCCGACAGCACCACCAGGCGCGGCCAGCCGGCACTGCGCAGGGCGGCGAGCAGGTCCAGGCCAGAGCCGTCGGGTAGTCCGAGGTCGAGGACGCACAGATCACGCGGTCCGGAGGCGTTCGCCCGGGCCCGTGCCTCGCTGATACTCGCGGCCTCGACGACCTCGCGGGCACCCATCTGACGCAACCGGTTGACCATGGCGTCGCGGACCAGCGGGTGATCGTCCACGACCATGGCCGTGAAGCCCGGCCGGCCGGGCATCTCCGCTGGGGCCGGCATGCTGTCGAGCGAGCTGTCGAGACCGGCTGCCACCGTGTCCTCCACGTCCTGCAGGTGCTGCGTCACGGCGCCGCGAGATGGGGCCGTCTGCTCCGGTGTTTCGGTCCGGGCGGTCGGCCGCTGTAGCCCCAGGCGCCGGCAACTCCGGCCGCTCGCGTTGGTCCGATCGGGTGCAGTTGTCCCGTTGGCTTCACGGAGCTGGCGCTGCGTGCCGAACACGGCTGTGTCGCCTACCAGGAGGAACACATGAACCAGAGCCCGCGCCGCACCGTCATCCTGCTGTCGGCCACCGCCCTGTGTGCCGGCGTGATCGTGAGCTCCGTGGCTGGCGTACACGCGCACGGGGCTGCTGCGTCCACGTCGGCGGCGAACAGCTGGTCGCAAAAGCCGGCGGCGAACAGCTGGTCGTCCACGCCGGCGGCGAACAGCTGGTCGCAAAAGCCGGCAGCGAACAGCTGGTCGTCCACGCCGGCTGCCAACAGCTGGTCGTCCACGCCGTCGGCGAACAGCTGGTCGGCCGTCTCGGCATGAGCCCCCGCCAGCACCCGCTGACCTCGGTACGGATCGCCGCTACGTCCGCTGCCCTGCTCGCTGTCGCCGTCGGGGCGCTGACCGGCTGGGGTAGGCCCGCGTGGTGGGCGGTCCCGCTGGTTGCTGCCTGCGTCGCTGTTGCCGAGGTCGCGGTCGTGCACCTGCAGTTCGGGCGGCAGAGGTGGACCTTCTCACTCACCGAGGCAGTGCTCGGTGCCGCGCTGGTATTCGCCGGCGGCGCGTGGACGGTGGCCGCGATGGCCGTCGGCGTCGCCGTCGCCCAGCTGGTTCGCCGCCAGCCCGCGCTCAAGCTGCAGTACAACGTTGCCCAGTTCGCCGCGGCAACCGCGCTTGGCGGGCTGGTGGCCGGGACCCTCGGCAACGGACTTCTTGGCGCGTGCGGTGGCCTGGCGGTCTTCTGGGTGGTCAATTACCTGCTGGTCGCGGCCGTCGTGGCGATCACGTCGCAGCGGTCGATGCGCGAACTTGTCGTGTACAGCGCTGTGCTGTCAGCGCTGCACACGGCTGGCAACTCCTCGATCGGCTTACTTGCCGCATACCTCACGATGACCGCACCGCTCGGCCTGCTCGGCCTGCTGGTGCCGCTCGGTCTGCTCTGGATATCCTTCGACCAGCAGACGCGCCGCAGCGCCGAGGCCCGGCTGTACGCCGAGCTGGCCCGGGGGCAGGAGCGGGCGACGGAGCGATCGACGGACGTGTCGGCGCAGGTGGTGCTGACGGCGGCGGCGCGGCTGTTCGGCGGCGCCGACGTGGAGATGGTGATGCTCGCGGCCGAGGGCCCGGTCCGATGGGCCGGTGACGAGGCGGGGAC
>JAYVYM010000137.1:0-9867 GCA_043784245.1 Frankiales bacterium | reverse complement strand
CAGCGCAAGCCCGCGGATCAGCGCCACCGGTACGCCGTCGGACTTGCCCTTCACCAGCTCGGCGGCCGAGGCCAGCTCGTCGGCGACCGCGATCTCGGTGACCTCCAGGAGGTGCCCGTGGCTGTCGAGGGTGCCGCGGCTGTCTCGTACCGGCGACAGGCCCGCCACGCCGATCGCCTGGTCGACCTGCCCGACCCGCCACGGCCGCCCGAGGGTGTCACTGACGACGATGCCGACGGTGCGGCCGGTCAGTGCGAGCAGCCGGGTGCGCAGCGCGGCCGCCGACGCGTCAGGATCCAGTGGCAGCAGCGCCACCTCGTCGCCGCGTACGTTGCTCGCGTCCACGCCGGCGGCCGCGAGCACCAGACCGTGCCGGGTCTGGACGATCGCGGTTTCCCCCCGCCGGGCGACGACCCGGACCGTCTCGTCGGCCACCGCCCGCCGCCGGACCTGCTCGCGGTCGGCTCCCGGCGGCACGGGCACCAGCCGGCCCTCCGCCTTGCTCAGCAGCTTGCTCGTGACCACCAGGACGTCGCCGTCGCGCAGGTCAGGAACGGCCGCTGCCAGCAGGGCGGCGACGTCGTCACCCGGACGCACCTCGGGCAGCCCGGTCACGCCGCTCACGGTGTACGAGGCGCGCTCAGACACCTGCAAGGTCCAGGGCGGCCCGTGCCATCGCCGCCGTGGCGCCGAGGTCGGTCATCAGCAGCGGCACCGCCCGCACCTGCACACCCGGAACGATCGAGCCCTCGTCGCCCTCGTCGACGAGCCACCCGTCGAGCAGGCCGCCGCCGGTGCGCGAGCCGTAGTGCCGCCCGACCGCCTCGGCGGTGGTGGCGACCCCGATCGCGGTCAGGCAGGCGTCGGCCATCCCCCGCACCGGCGCCCCGCCGATGACCGGAGACACCCCGACGACCGTCTTGGCGGCCAGGGCCGCGCGCACGCCCGGTAGCTGCAGGACCGTGCCGATCGACACCACGGGGTTGCTGGGCGGGAGCAGGATGACGTCGGCATCGCCGATCGCCTCGAGCACGCCCGGCCCGGTACGCGCCGCCTCGGCACCCACGGAGACGAACGCCTCCGCGGGCAGCGTCGCCCGGTAGCGCACCCACCACTCCTGGAAGTGGATCGCCTTGCGGCGGCCGTCGATCTCGACGACCACATGGGTCTCGAAGCGGTCCTCGGTCATCGGCAGCAGGCGCGCACCGGGCTGCCAGCGCGCGCAGAGCGCCTCGGTGACCTGGGCCAGGCCGTATCCGGCGGCCGTCATCTGAGCCCTCATCAGGTGCGTCGCCATGTCGCGGTCACCCAGGCCAAACCACGCCGCGGGGGCGTCGTACGCCTGCAGCTCCGCCTTGAGGTGGAAGGTCTCGTCGCGCCGGCCCCAGCCGCGCTCCTCGTCGATGCCCCCGCCGAGTGTGTACATCACGGTGTCGAGATCGGGACAGATCCGTAGGCCGTACATGGTGATGTCGTCGCCGGTGTTGACCACCACCGTGAGCTCGGCGTCAGGCACCGCGGCCTGCACCCCGCGCAGGAACCGGGCTCCGCCGATCCCGCCGGCGAGGGCCGTGATGCGCATACCGGCAGTCTGTCAGCCACCCCCGACAACGCGAGCCGGCAGACCAGCGAGCCGGTCGCAGGCCGCAGCGATCGCATCCTGCAGCCCGGCGTCGCGCAGCCGGCCGGGTACCGGCGCCGGCCGGCGGTCCTTCCAGTACGGCGCCAGCGCGAGCTCGGCGTCGGTGCAGCAGAACGCCAGCGTGTCGGCGCCGTCCTCGACCGCGCCCGGTGCCCCGGCGCTCGCCAGCTTGGTACGCACCCAGCCCGGGTCGACCGCCGCGCTCGCGATGCCCGGTAGGCGACGCCCCCAGGCCAGCGCCAGCGCGATGTCGCAGGCCTTGGCGTCGGCGTACGCCTGACGGGGGTCGCGCTCCCCACCGAGCGCCGTCGGCTTCGGCCGCCCGCTCCCGGCCGTCCCGGAGCCCAGCCACAGCAACCGGCCCGTCAGCTGATCGGCGAGCAGCGCGGTGAGCAGATGCGGCGCCAGGACGTTGACCGCGAAGGTCGTCTCGAAGCCGTCGACGGTGACCCGCGGCGTCTCGCCGCGCACCCAGACGCCGGCGTTGTGGGCCAGCACATCAAGCGGCCCGTGCGTCGCGAGCTGCCCGGCCAACGCGCGCACCTCGTCGAGCGAGGACAGGTCGCCGGTGACGAGTACGGCCTCGCCGGTGCACGACGGGTCGGCGGCCAGCACGTCCACGACCGGCTGGCCGCGCTGCTCGTTGCGGCCGTGGATGAGCACGAGGTGGCCCTGCGCAAGCAGGGTGCGGGCGGCAGCGAGGCCGATCCCGTCGGTGGAGCCGGTCAGCGCGATGGTGGCCATGGCAACTGCCTACCCGCCCGCCGGTGAGGACGACCCGGGCGCGGCAGCAGGTGCAGCCCCGCCAGCGCCATGGTTCTTACGGAGGGTGTTCATTCACTCACTTAGCGCATACGGTCCAGGTGCTCGGCGGACAAATAGACCGTCGGGACCTGTTTCCGGGCACCTCAGACGAAAGAACCCACGTGAACTCGAACCGTCGACACCGACGTGTCGCCCTGGCCGCGGTCGGCGCAGTGGCCTTGCTGGCGGCGCCGCTCAGTACCGCCGCCGCCGCGGCCGGCGCCGGCTCGCCCCGGCTCATCCGCCCGCTGACGCCCACCTCCTCCATCGACGTCGCCAAGACGAGCCGGGTGGCGCAGACCGATCCCGCGCTGCTCCGGCTGTCGGGCAGCGCCCTGACGCCGGTGATGGTCAAGCTCGACGTCGACTCGCTGGCGGTCTACCAGGGCGACGCCGCGGGCACGGGCGCCACTTCGCCAGCCGTCACCGGCCGCAAGATCGACGGGCGCCGCGCCGAGGTCCGCGTGCAGGACTCGCGGATCGCGGGGGTTGAGGGCTCGTTCCGCCAGAGCCTGGCGAGGATCGCCCCGACGGCAACCGTCGGGCGCTCCTTCAGGGCTGTCTACGGCGGCGTCGCGGCCCGCGTACCGGCCGACCGGATCGCCGCGCTGGCCGCACTGCCGGGCGTCGTCGCCGTGCAGGCCGACACGCTCAACCAGCCGCTCGCCACGAGTGACGAAGCGAGCTTCATCGGGGCGCCGACGGCGTACCGGGCGCTCGGCTCGGACCGCACCGCCGGCAAGGGCGTCCTCATCGCCGACCTCGACACCGGCGTCTGGCCCGAGCATCCGTCCTTCGCCGCCCGGCCCGACCTGCCGAAAGCGCCCACCCGCCCGGACGGCACGGCCCTGCCTTGCGTGTTCGGCAACAACCCGCTCACCCCGGCCAGCAAGCCGTTCATCTGCAACAACAAGCTGGTCAGCGGCCAGGAGTTCCTGCAGACCTACACCGCCGTGACCGGCGACCAGCCCTACAAGGGCACGGCCCGTGACGCCGAAGGTCATGGCACGCACACCACCAGCACGGCGGGCGGCAACCCGCTGGCCAAGGCGGTCCTGTTCGGCGTGGACCGCGGGCCGGTACAGGGGATTGCGCCCGGCGCACAGCTCGCGCAGTACCGCGTCTGCGGCCCGGGCGGCTGCTTCGGCTCCGACACCACAGCCGCGGTCGAGCAGGCTGTCCTGGACGGCGCCGACGTCATCAGCTTCTCGATCTCCGGCGGTTCGACACCCTTCGCGGACCCGACCGAGCTCGCCTTCCTCGACGCGTACGCCGCAGGGATCTTCGTGAGCGCGTCAGCCGGTAACTCCGGCCCGACCGCAGGTACCACCGACCACCTCGGGCCGTGGGTCACGACGGTGGCCGCATCCAGCCAGAGCCGGGCATTCGTGTCGACTCTCACGTTGCAGGCCGGGACCGCGACGGTGGCGGTCCAGGGCGCGTCGATCATGGGTGGCACCGGTCCGCACCCGGTCCTGCGCGCCGCGTCGGCCGCGGGGTACGACGCGCTGTGCTCGACGCCGGCCAAGCCCGGCTCCTTCGCCGGCGCGATCGTCATCTGCCTGCGGGGCGGTAACGGCCGCGTCAACAAGGGCCAGAACGTGCTCGCCGGCGGCGCGGCAGGGATGGTCCTGGAGAACTCAGGCGTCCAGGACCTCGAGACCGACAACCACTTCCTGCCGGCTGTGCACGTCGACGCGCCGCAGGCCGCGACCGTCGACGCCTTCCTGGCGGCCCACCCGACGGTTCAGGCGAGCTTCACAGCCGGCATCCGTGAGTACGGTCACGGCGATGTCATGGCGGCATTTTCCTCCCGTGGCCCGCGTGGCGCGTACCTCAAGCCCGACGTCACCTCGACCGGTGTGCAGGTGCTCGCGGGCAACACCCCCACCCCGACGCCTCAGGAGGTGGCGGGGACGTACTTCCAGGCGATCGCCGGTACGTCGATGTCGGCGCCGCACGTGAGTGGCGCGGGGGCACTGATCAAGGCGCTGCACCCGACGTGGACCCCCGGGCAGATCAAGTCGGCACTGGCCACCACGGCGACGCAGTCCGTCGTGAAGCAGGACGGTACGACGCCCGCAGACGCCTTCGACGACGGCAGCGGTCGGGTCGACCTCACGAGGGCCGGCAATCCGGGCCTGACCTTCGACGCCACGGCTGCGCAGATGCTCGCCCGTGGTGCAGACCCGTTGCGCCAGATCGACCTGAACCTGCCCTCGCTGTACGACGCCGCCCTGCCCGGCCGGATCACGACGACCCGCATCGCCAAGAACGTGACCGACCGGCCGCTGACCGTCGACGTACGGGCCGCGGCCGGTGCCGGCGCGGACATCGCGGTGACGCCGGGCCACTTCACGGTGGCCCCGGGGGCGAGCCAGACGTTGCGCATCGCCGTCGACGCCAGGGCCGTGCCCGTCGACACCACCGTCTTCGGCCAGATCGACCTGAGCAGCGGGACGGCCTACCGGCTGCACCTGCCGGTGGTCTTCACCCGCGCGCCGGGTGCGGTGACGGCGACGACGACCTGCGCGAAGCCGACCCTGGCCAGGGGCGCCAGCACGACCTGTGCGGTCGATATCCAGAACACCTCGCTCACTGACGCCGGCGTATCGAGCCGCACCCGCGCGACCGGACCGCTCACGCTGACCGGCGCGAGCGGGCCCGCGTCGGTAGAGGATGGTCAGGCGACCGCGAGCACGCAGCTGGCCGGCCGCCAGCCGGATGCTCCGCACCTATCGGGCGGGGCCTCCCCGTTCGGCTACACGGACCTGGCGGCGCTGGGGATTGCCGCCGCGCCGATCGGTGACGAGGCGGCCAAGAACTTCACGACGCCGACGGCGTTCAACTACCACGGCCGGTCCTACACCTCGATCGGCATCACCTCCAACGGCTATGCGGTGGTCGGTGGCGCCGGCGGCGCGGATGTGACGCCCCTGCCGCAGAATCTGCCCGACCCGGCGGCGCCCAACGATGTCCTGGCCCCGTTCTGGTCGGATCTGGACGGCACCGGTGATGCCGGTGTCCGGGCCGCGCTGCTGTCGGCCGGACCCGGTCGGGACTACCTCGTCGTGCAGGCCGACGAGCACATCTTCGGCACCGCGAAGAAGGTGACATACCAGATCTGGATCGGGCTGAACGGTACGGAGGACATCTCGTTCGCCTACGACGCCAGCCACCCGATCGTGCCGGACGCGAGCGCCCCGTACGTGGTGGGGGTGGAGAACGCCGAGGGCACCGCGGGGCAGGCCTACCCCGGCCTGCCCGTAGGTGACGTCGTCGTGGCCTCCACGCGGGGCGCCCCGGGCGGCGTCCTGCACTACACCGTCACGATCAAGGCGACCGGTCCCGTGGGCAGCACCGGCGATGTGATCACCGGTGTCCGCGCGCCGACCATCGTCCGCGGCATCACCAACGACGTGGCCAGCATCGCCGTCACCAGATAGCGGCGCGGGCAGGACGCCTCGATGAGGACCCGTCATGATCGACCCATGACCGACGACGCAGCCGTGAGAGCGCGCCAGCTGGCAACCTCGGGCGTGCGGTCGCGGTGGAGACACCGGCTGGTGGTCCTGCCGCTCGCCGTGGGGGGCCTGCTCGTTGCCGGGTGTGCAGGCACCACCACGTCAGCACAGAGCGCGTCACCGTCCGGGGGCGTCACGCAGGTCCGGCTGGTCGTGAAGGGCTCGTCGGTGACCGGCGACACCGGGACGGTCGCCGTCCGGCTCGGCGCGCCCCTGCAGATCAGCGTGACCAGCGACGTCGCGGAGGAGGTGCACGTGCACGGCGCCGACATCAGCAAGGACGTCGAGGCCGGTGGCACCGTGGTCATCGACGTGACCCAGCAGGCGCCGGGCCGGTTCGAGGTCGAGCTCGAGCGCTCCAAGCGGGTGCTCACCCGGCTGCAAGTCAGCTGACCGCCGTGCCGGGCGTCGTGCTGGCGCACGCGGTGAGTGTCCGCTCCGACCTGCCCGCACCTCTGGGCGTCGTCCTGGTGGCGGCTGCCCTCGCCCTGGGAGTCTCCTTCGTCGCCCTCGGTGCGCTGTGGCGCACCTCCCGGCTGCGGGGCAACTCGGCTGGGCGTGCCCTGCCGACCGGGCTCGAGCGGGCGATCGACAACCCACTACTACGTGGCGGGCTGCGTGCCCTGGTGCTGACAGTCTCGGCGTTTGTCGTCCTCGTCGCGCTGGTCGGGCCCAGCGAGTCCGCGTTCAGCATCGCGCCGTACGCCTTCTACGTCACCTTCTGGGTCGGCATCGTGCCGGTCAGCCTGCTGCTCGGACCGGTGTGGCGGATCGTCAACCCGCTCCGCACCCTGTACTCCGGGCTGGCGCGGATCACGGGGCCCGCCCCGGGTCAGGACGGGTTGCCCCGGCTGGGGCTGTGGCCGGCGACCGGCTTCCTGCTCGCGTACGCCTGGCTCGAGTTGGTCTACCCGGACCGGGCGGTCCCCCGGACCCTGGGCGTCCTCCTGGTGGCCTACGTGATCGTCCAACTGGTCGCCGCGCTCTGGTACGGCCCCGGGTGGTTCGCCTCAGGGGACTGCTTCGAGGCCTACAGCACCCTGCTGGCCCGGTTGAGCCCGCTGGGCCGCCGCGCCGACGGCCGGCTCGCCGTACGCAGCCCGCTCGACGGCGCCGACGGCACCCCCGCGGTGCCCGGGCTCGCGGCGTTCGTCACCGCCCTGATCGGCACCACCGCCTTCGACGGGGTGTCGCGCGCAACCTGGTACCAGAGCAGCTCCACCAGCGACCCGGCCACCGTGACCATCTTCGCGCTGGTCACCGTCGCGCTCGTCGCAGCCTTGTACGCGGCTGCGACGGCCCTCTCCGGTCGCATCACGCGGACCACCGGCACACCGAACCGGTATGCGCACTCCCTGATCCCGATCGTCGCCGGCTATGCGATCGCGCACTACTTCTCGCTGCTGGTCTTCGAGGGCCAGCTCACCTGGATCCTGGCCAGCAACCCCTTCGCGCGGGACGGCGTCGACTACTTCGGGACGTACGCGGATGTGGTCAACCTGACCGCCGTCTCCGCCGGTGCCATCGCCGCTGTACAGATCGGCGCCATCGTCATCGGGCACGTCGCCGGGGTTGTCCTTGCCCACGACCGGGCGGTGCGGCTGGGCACCAGCGCGCGCACCGCACGGCGCTCTCAGTATCCGCTGCTGGCGGTGATGGTCGCCTTCACGACAGGCGGGCTCACCTTGCTGCTCGGGTGACATCGCGGCTGACCTGCACCGGGGCCGCGGACCTGGCATCGTTGCCCTGGACTGGCGGCCGAGTGGATCAGGTCGCGCCGGGATGGTTCGCTGACGTGAGAGGGGCCCTGATGCCTGAGGCGGCGCCCGAGGACCTCGGCGGCGTGATGGCGCTGCGGCTCCAGCAGATCCTTGCGCTGGGGCGGATCACGATGACCTTCGAGACCCTTGACTTCATGGTGGGTGAGTTGATCCTGGGCTTCACCGGCAGCCCCACCCGCAGGTACGTCGATGGGCTGACTGCGGGCAAGCGGGTCACCAAGCTCGAGCAGGTCAGCGCCGAGGTCGTCGGCCCCGCCCGTCAGCTGCTGGACGTGCTGGTCGGCGAGTACACCCGGGTGATCCACGAACGGGTCACGCTGATCCACGGTGCATGGCGCCCGCCGGTGGAGGGCGAACCGCTGAACGGTCCGGCGTTCCTCTGGCGCGGAGGAAGCCGGCTGCAGCGCCCGCCGAGGATGCTGAACGACTTCGCCACCGACGTGGCCGGCGTCCTCGACATGGTCACCGACGTCGGCAGCGCGCTGCAGGAGGACGCGTCGTGGCACGGGCCGCTCCCGACGCCGCAGCCGTTGCGGTAGGCCGGCGGGCTTACGGTCGAGCTGAGGTCGTGCCCGGCGAGCGCACCGAGCCGGTCACGAGCGCGGCAAGAGCCAGCAGCACGGCGACCGTGGTCAGCGCGCGAAGAACGGAGACCCGGTCGCCAAGCAGGCCGATGAGCGGTGGTCCGGCGAGGAACGCGCAGTAACCGATGGATGCGATGACGCTGACCCGGCCCGCGGCCCGCGCCGGGTCGTCCGCGCCGGCGCTCATCCCGACGGGGAACCCCAGCGAGACCCCCATCCCCCACAGCAGTGCCCCCGCGAACGCCAGCGGCGGGTTGGGCGAGAACACGAACAGCAGCAGGCCCGCGATACCGACCAGCGCCAGGCCGCGGACCACAGCTACCCGGCCGTAGCGGTCGAGCAGTGCCGGACCGAACCAGCGGCTGACGGTCATGGCGGCGAGGAATGCTGCGAAGGCGAGCGTGCCCAGAGCCGCGGGCAGGTGGTACCCGTCGATCACCGCGATGCTGATCCAGTCGTTGCCGGCGCCCTCCGCAAACGCGAAAGCCAGCACGAACAACCCGATCAGCAGGGTGCGGGGCTCGCGCCACGGCGTGAGGGCGGTCCGCCGAACGCCCGGATCGACGGTCGCCTCCCTGTCGGGCAGGAAGCGCCGTGCGGCGCGCGGTATCACGACGGCGACGGCCACCGCGACGGCCAGCAGGTGCGCCGTGACGGGGACGCCGAGGGCGACCATCGCCGCTCCGATCAGGGCCCCCGCGACCGTGCCCAGGCTGTAGCCGGCGTGAAAGCGGGACATGATCGAACGACCGAGATGGCGTTCGACGGCGGCGCCCTGCACGTTCATCGCGACGTCCCAGGCGCCGTTGGCGAACCCGAGAATGAACAGCCCGGCGACGACCGGGACCAGGCCGACCAGAAAACCCACCGCGACGATGAGCAGCGCCGCTGCGAGCAGCACCGCCATCGCCGCGACGGTGCGGCGCGAGCCGACCCGGGTGATGACGGGTCCGGACAGCGGTAGCGCCAGCAGCGAGCCGGCGGCGATGGCCAGCAGCGTCAGCCCCAGCGTCGAGGGCCGCAGGTGCAGGCCGTCGCGGATCTGCGGGATTCGTGAGGCCCAGCTGGCAAACGCGAAGCCGGAGCCGATGAACGCGGCGTAGGTGCCGGACATGGCAGCGCGCAACTCGATGTCGGACACGACAGTGCCGGCGGTTTCGGTGGCTGCCACGATCAGCTCTCCGTGAAGGGTCGCCCCCTCGGCGGGAAGCATGCCTGGCGGCTGCGTGCCGTGGGGCGCACAGGCTACGGCGGCGCGGCAGCCCGGCCGCGTCATCGGTGACCAGTACGGTCGGGCCCTCGGCGGCGCCGCCGCCCCACGACAGGAGCTGTCGATGCGGATGAACATGCAGTCACCGTGGTTCTCCGGCTGTCTCGCCGCAGTCATCTTCGCCGTGATCTGGCTGGTCACCGGTGGTGGTTTGGGCGGCGGGCTGTTCCTGGGCAGTGTCCTGGTCGGCGCGCTGGCGACCGCCATCGGCTTCGTCGTACACGGTGTCATGAAGACGTCGCGTCCTCGGCATGGGCGGTAG
>JAYVYM010000136.1:0-3170 GCA_043784245.1 Frankiales bacterium | reverse complement strand
CGACGAAGCGCTCCGAGCGGGTCTCGACGCCGGCCTCGAACCCGAGGCGCTCGACCGGAATGGCGCCTCCGTGGACCCGACGCAGAACACCATGCCGCTGGAGAATGGTCAGGTCCCGGCGCACCGTCTCGGGAGTGACGTCAGGGGCTTCGGCCAGGGCGCGCGTGTCCCCCAGGCCGAAGACCTTGGTGAGGCCCTCGCCGCGGGCGGCGAATGTCGGTACGGCGGCGCTACCGGGCTGGGCCGGAAGCTGCTGGCTGGCTGGCACGAGGGTTCCTCTCGACGATGCGGGCCCAGGGTGGCCACGTAGGGGCCAGCCTGCGACCGAGGTCCCGCCTGGAAAAGGGCACAAGGTCCCGAGCCCCGGTGTTTCAGCAGGGCCTTGATCGGCCGTTGTTGATCATGGACGTTTTGGATCTTGTTGGCGGGCATGACGGTGTACCGGCGCGGGGTCCGGTGTCTCCGTGAGCGTCAGGATGGCTGGGGTGCGGTGGTGCTGGCGGTCAGGCCGGGAGCGGGATCGTCGGTAGGCGGGGGTGAACGCTATTGCCAGGGCGAGGGCCCAGGGCCAGTGCTCGGCCAGGCGCAGGAAGACTTTGCGTTGCCCGCGGGTGATCCGGGCGGCGATGTGGAGCAGCCGGTAGCGCAGCGTCTTGGGTTCGGCCCGGTGCAGGTCGCTCTGGTCGGTCAGGAGCATCCTGGGTCGCCAAGGGCGAGCCGCTCTGCCTGATCGGCGACTCGGGCACGGGCAAGAGCCACCTGCTGATCGGGCTTGGTGCTGCCGCTGCGATGGCTGGCCACCGAGTCAAGTACGTCCTGGCCGCGAAGCTCGTCAACGAGCTCGTCGAGGCCGCCGACGAACGCCAGCTGTCGGGCGGACGTCGGGGTGGTCAATGCCAGCGCCTTCTCTTTGATGCTGATGTCGGCGTGGAGGTAGGCGTCGATGGACCGGACGCCGGCGTGACCGAGCCAGAGCGCGATGACCGAGGTGTCGACGCCGGCTTGCAGCAGGGTCATCGCGCAGGTGTGCCGGAACATGTGCGGGTGGACCTGCTTGGTCAGCAGCGACGGGCAGTTCTCGGCGGCGGTGCTGGCGTGCAGGCTGACGCGGAGCGCGACGGCGTCTCGGCTCAGCGGTCTGCCGGTGCGGGTCGGGAACAGCGGGCCGCCGTTGCTGCCCGCGCGTTCGGTCAGCCAGACCGCCAGGACGTCCTGGACGGGGCGGGTCAGGGGAACGGTGCGCTGCTTGCGGCCCTTGCCTTGGCAGCGGACGTGCCCGCCGACGCCCAGGGTGACATCGCCGCAGGTCAGGCTGGTCAGCTCGGAGACCCGAAGTCCGGTCTGGACGGCCAGCATCATCAGCGCCCGGTCCCGTCGGTGTTCCCAGCGGGTCAGGTCGGGGGCGGCGAGCAGCGCGTCGATCTCGGCGGGGCTCAGGAACGTCACGATGCGCTTGTCGAACCGTTTCGGGGGGATCGCCAGGACCCGGGCGATGACCAGCGCGTGCTCGGGGTGGCGCAGCGCGGCGTAGCCGAACAGCGACCGGATCGCGGTCAGGCGCACGTTCCTGGTCCGGGTGTTGTTGCCCCGCTCGGTCTCCAGGTGGCCGAGGAACGCGGTGATGACGGTGGCGTCGAGGTCGTCCCAGTCGAGCTGGGAGGGCAGCTTGCCGGTCTGGCGGTGCACGAACGCCAGCAGCAGGCGAAGCGCGTCGCGGTAGGCCGCGATGGTCCGGGGGCTGGCCTGTCGCTGCTGGACGAGCCGGTCGGTGAAGAACGCCTGCAGCGTCGGCGCGACCGCCGTCATGTCCGGGACCGGGCCGGGACGGCCTCGAGCCGCTGCGCGGCCAGCGCCAGCAGCTCGGGTGCGGCGGACAGGTACCAGTAGGTCGAGCTGGGGGTGCGGTGCCCGAGGTAGGTCGACAGCGCCGGGATCTTCGCCTGCACGTTCCCGCCCTGGCGATACCAGCCGAGCAGGGTGCGGACCGCGAAGGTGTGCCGCAAGTCGTGCAGCCGCGGCGGCCGTGGCGAGCTCGCACCGACTTCGGCGGCATCGACCAGGCGCCGGAAGGTCTGTCCGACGACGGCGTAGAGCAGCCGCTTCCCGCGCAGCGACACGAAGAAGCTGCCATCGGACGGCCGGGGCAGGTGACGATCGCGCAGGGCGGCGTAGCCGGCCAGCGCGGTCATGCTGCTCGGGTGCAGCGGGACCAGTCGGGACTTGCCGAACTTGGACTCCCGGATCAGCAGCACCCCGCCGGCCCAGTCGACGTCGCTGCGGTCGAGCTTGATTGCCTCCCCGATCCGCAGACCACTGGCCGCCAGCAGGGCGATCAGGGTGCTGTAGGTCGCCGAACGCGGCGGCGAGGCGATCGCGCCGCCGGCCTGCGCCAGGATCGCGTCGAGGTCGCCGGTGGAGTAGATGAACGGCGGCCGCCAGCGCTGCCGGGACGGCATCAGCCCCAGCGGCGGGACCTGGGTGAGCGGGTCCTGTCCGGTCAGGAAGCGGGCGAACCCGCGGGCCGCGGTCAGCCTGCGCGGCCCGACCGTGCTCGGCCGTCCCGACGGCGAGCGCTGCGCCCAGTCCAGCGCGAGCTCCACGGTCACCGTTCGGGCGTTCCGCTCGTCGAGGTAGGCCACGAAGTCCGGGAGCAGCCACTCGGTCTCGGCCAGGTTGTGCCCGAGCGAGCGGCGCAGCCGCAGATAGTCCGCCAGGGCCTGCTCCAGCGGGCTCATCAGGACGCCCCAGGCCAGGGCTGCGCGACCAGGCGCAGCGCGTGCAGGTCGACCTTGGCGTAGAGCCCGGTCGTGGCCAGGTCCTGATGCCGCAGCACCTGGCTGATCGCGGCCAGACCGGCGCCCTCGTGCAGCAACCGGGCGGCCAGAGCATGGCGCAGCCGGTGCTGACCGACCACCGCCAGCCCGGCCCGGTGGCACCCCCGCTGGACGACGTCACCGACCAGGTCGGCGCGGATCGGGCCGCGTGGGGCCCGGCAGGTCAAGAACAGGTGCCGATCCGGGCTCGGTCCACGCGGTCCGGTCAGGTAGCCGGCCAGCGCCTGCCCGACGTCCTCGGGCAGCGGCATCCGGTCCTGCCGGTGCGCCTTGCCGCGGACCACCAGCTCACCGGCCCGCCAGTCGACATCGCCCAGCTGCAGCCGGGCGATCTCG
>JAYVYM010000135.1:0-3840 GCA_043784245.1 Frankiales bacterium | reverse complement strand
GGTTTCGCGGAGCAGAGCGGCATCCCGTACGGCATGGGGCTGGTCAAGAACTCCTACGTCGGGCGCACCTTCATCCAGCCCAGCCAGACGATCCGCCAGCTGGGCATCCGGCTCAAGCTCAACCCGCTGCGCGAGGTCATCAAGGGCAAGCGCCTCGTGGTCGTCGATGACTCGATCGTGCGCGGCAACACCCAGCGCGCCCTGGTGCGGATGCTGCGCGAGGCGGGTGCGGCTGAGGTGCACGTACGCATCTCCAGCCCGCCGGTGATGTGGCCGTGCTTCTACGGCATCGACTTCGCGAGCCGAGCGGAGCTGATCGCCAGCGGGATGGGGGTCGAGCAGATCCGCAGCTCGATCGGCGCCGACTCCCTCGCGTTCGTGTCGCTCGAAGGGTTGACCGCCGCGAGCGCGCAGCGTGCCGACCGGCTGTGCCGCGCGTGCTTTGACGGCAACTACCCGATCGCGGTGCCGGGGCCCGACCTGATGGCTCCCGCGCTCGAGGGCATGACCCGCAAGGCCGTCGCCTCCCACAGCCAGCTCGGCGACCACGAGCACATCGCGCTCGGGGTGCACAACGCGCTCGCCAGCGTGGGCGAGTTCAAGGCGCAGCTGCCGTCGTGACCCAGCAGGACCGCACCAGCCCGCCGTTTGACACCACGTCCGGCTCGTCCTACGCCGGCGCCGGCGTCGACATCGAGGCGGGCGACCGGGCTGTTCAGCTGATCAAGCGCCGGGTGGCCCGGTCCCGGCGCCCTGAGGTCGTCGGTGGGCTCGGTGGGTTCGCCGGGCTGTTCCGACTGGACACCACGCGTTACCGCGACCCGCTGCTCGCCTCCTCCACCGACGGTGTCGGCACCAAGCTGGCCATCGCGCAGGCGATGGACAAGCACGACACGGTCGGTATCGACCTGGTCGGCATGGTCGTCGACGACCTGGTGGTCTGCGGAGCCGAGCCGCTGTTCATGCAGGACTACGTCGCGGTCGGCCGGGTCGTGCCGGACAAGGTCGCGACCATCGTCGGCGGCATCGCCGACGGTTGCGCGCTCGCGGGCTGCGCGCTAGTCGGCGGCGAGATCGCCGAGCACCCGGGGTTGATGGCCGATGACCACTACGACCTCGCGGGCACCGGGGTCGGAGTCGTCGAGGCCGACCGGCTGCTCGGCCCCGAGCGGGTCCGCACCGGCGACGTCGTCGTGGGGATGGCGTCCTCCGGCGTCCACAGCAACGGCTTCAGCCTGATCCGGCACGTCCTGCTGCAGGGCGCGCGGCTACGACTGGAGGCCTACGTCGACGAGCTCGGCGGGGTGCTCGGCGAGGTGCTGCTCACGCCGACCCGGATCTACGCCAAGGACTGCCTTGCGCTGATCGACGAGACCGAGGTGCATGCGTTCGCGCACGTCACGGGCGGCGGGCTCGCCGCCAACCTCCGTCGGGTGCTGCCCGAGCATGCCGCTGTCGTCCTGGACCGAGCGAGCTGGCAGCCGCCGCCGGTGTTCGCGCTGGTGCAAGGGCGCGGCCGGGTGGAGCGGGCCGAGATGGAGCGCACGTTCAACATGGGCGTCGGAATGGTCGCGGTGATCGCCCCGGACGACGCGGACCGGGCGCTCGCCGTCCTGACCGCCAGGCATGTCCCGGCCTGGGTCCTGGGGACGATTGCCCCCGGGGCCAGCGGCGTCACGCTGGCGGGCGAGCACCCGGTCTGACGGGCTAGCGGCGGGCGTCGCCCCGCTCGTCTGCGTACGGGTCGTCGTCCTCGTCCTCGTCAGCTGCGGCGGGGGCGGGCGTGAAGGGACTCGGGGTCGCGCCCGCGAGCTCTGCCCTCAACCGGTCGACCTCCAGACCGGGGCCGCCGTACTTGAGCTCACGTGCAACCTTGGTCTGCTTCGCCTTGGCACGGCCGCGCCCCATGGCTCGACCCCCTCGAGGACATCGGGGCCGCTGAGCCCCGGGCGGTGGAACGGTGCATAGAGGGGGCGCCTGACTGACCGCCGCCCCAGATCCTTACGGTACAGGCTTACCCGCCTCGGGACACTTCCGGGGCACGGCCCGCCGACGGCTCAGCGCGGCAGCAGCACCGAGCGCAGCCGGGACACCTCGGCCATCCGGCGCTCGGCCATCCGGTCAGCAGCCACCGCGGGTGGCACCCCGTCGGCGGCGGCGCTGCGCAGCACAGCCAGCGTGGTGGCGTGGATCGAGCCGGCCCTGCCCTTGGCGCGCTCGAAGCGGAAGCCACCGGAGTGCGCGTGCAGGGCCTCATCGGCGACCTGGATCAGGCCACCGCCGTTGGCCAGGTAGTCCGGGACGTACAGCACGCCGCGGGCGGACAGGGCAGCTTCCAGCCCGGGGTGCGCCAGCTGGTTGTTGGCCGCGCCGCAGACGACAGAGGCCTTCAGGGCGTCGACCACGCCATCGGTCAGCGCGGCGCCCAGAGCGCAGGGAGCGTAGACGTCGAGGTCGGAGGTCGGCAGCGTGGCCACATCCATCGTCTCGACCTGCGGGTGCGCCGCGCGGACCCGCGCGACGGCATCGGTCCGGACATCACTGACCACGACCGACGCGCCGTCCTCCAGCAGTCGCTCCACCAGGTGGTGACCAACCTTGCCGACACCCTCGACGCCGACCCGCCGGCCGGCGAGCGTCGGGCTCCCCCAGGTGTGCTCTGCCGCCGCACGCATCGCCTGGAAGACGCCGTACGCCGTCAGCACCGCGCTGTCGCCGGCCCCGCCCTGCTCGGGCGAGCGCCCCGTGACGAACGATGACTCGCGGGCGATCACGTCCATGTCCTGTACCGAGGTGCCGACGTCGCAGGCCGTCCAGTAGCGCCCGCCCAGGGTCTGGACCATCCGCCCGAAGGCCCGCAACAGCGGCTCGGTCTTGTCGGTGGCCGGGTCGCCGATGATGACGGCCTTGCCACCGCCGAGGTCGAGCCCGGCGACGGCCGCCTTGTAGGCCATCGCCCGCGACAGCGCGAGGACGTCGGCAAGCGCCTGGTCCTCGGTGGCGTACGGGTGGAAGCGGGTGCCACCGAGGGCCGGCCCGAGCGCCGTCGACCAGATGGCGATGATCGCCTTGAGCCCGCTGCGCGGGTCCTGGCAGAACACCACCTGCTCGTGGCCTGCCCCGGCAAGGTGGTCGGTGCGGTCGAACACGCCCATGGTGCCCCCTGGGTCAGCGGTTGCCCCTCGTGAGGACGTCGCAACGGCCGGAGCAGGTACGCCCCGGCACACCAATCTAGTGAGGGTCGTCACCCTGCAGCAGGCGACGGGCCGTCTCGAGGTGGGCACTGACATCGGTCGGTACGAACCACACCTTGTTTGCCGTCCCCTCGGCCAGCCGCGGCAGCAGCTGCAGCTGCTGGTAGGCCAGTACCCGCTCGTCGATGCCGGCATCCTTGATGGCCTGCACGACCCGGGTGATGGCCAGCGCCTCGCCCTCCGCCCGGAGTACCCGGGCCTGCTTCTCGCCCTCCGCAGCCAGGACCGCAGCCTGCTGGGCCGCCTCCGCGCGCAGGACGGCCGCCTGCTTCTCACCCTGCGCCGACAGCACGGCCGACTGCTGCTGGCCCTCGGCTGTGAGGATCGCCGCCCGCTTGCCGCGGTCGGCCCGCATCGCCTGCTCCATCGCGTCCCGGATGGTCGCCGGCGGCTCGATACCGCGAATCTCGACGCGGTTGACCTTTATCCCCCACTTCCCGGTGGCCTCGTCCAGGACCATCGCGAGCTGGCTGTTGATGTGGTCGCGGCCGGTCAGCGCCTCCTCGAGCGCGAGGCCGCCGACGACGTTGCGCAGGGTCGTGACGACGAGCTGCTCGATGGCGGCGACGTAGTCCTCGATCTGGTA